>JAMNZY010000151.1 GCA_023622055.1 Bacillota bacterium | reverse complement strand
TATCAAATTCCTGTGGAAAAAATAATAACCTTTGTATATTTTGATGCAGCCAATGCCATTAAAATAACTTTGCCAAGGCCCAGACCCCAGGGAAGCATAGGAGAAACGGACATGCACGCAGCCCAGCAACATGTCCCTCTGATGGAGATTGCCATTGAATGAAAAGGAAAGTGCTTGGAGGTGAGCAATATAGTAGATTTTTAAAGGATGATAAAAAAAGGTAACAATAAATTCTTATGATTTTCAGGAAGGAGGAAAAACAAATGAGTAAATTTAAAAAGCTATTGGGAATCAGTGTTATTTTGATTTTAACCCTGACCTTAGTGTTGACTGGGTGCTCTGGTGGGGGCAGTAGCGACAATAAGGAAACTGAACCTGCAGATGGCGAGGCTAAATCGGAGACAGTGGATTATCCCACAAAGCCCTTTGAGTTTGTTGCACCGGCAGGGCCAGGCAGTGGCTGGGATACCACCATTAGAATGGTAGCTAAGGTATTAGGAGAAACAAAGATCATCACTCAACCCATGCCTGTAATAAATAAGCCCGGTGGCGGCGGTGGCGTAGCTCTTGCCTATATGCAAGAAAAAAGAGGCAACCCTTATGAAGTTGTGGTATATTCTCCACCACTACTGCTAATAAACTTAACTGGCCAAACTCAATTGAGCTATAAAGACCTGACGCCTCTAGCCATGTTAATAAACGACTATGGAGCCTTTGCCGTTCCCAAAGATTCAAAATTTAATACACTTGACGATGTAATGGAAGCACTTAAGAAAGATCCCAAGAGCGTTAAGATTGGCGGTGCTTCTTCACCAGGTAGCATGGACCATATACAGTTTTTACACGTGGCAAAAGCTGCTGGAGTGGAAAACCTTAAGGATATTCAATATATTTCATTTCAGGAAGGAGAAAGTCTGGCAGCTCTTATGGGAGGACACATAGACCTACTTACCAGTGGAATGGCGGAAACAGTGGGGCCAATGGAAAGTGGAGATATTAGAGTTTTAGCCATCACTGCCCCTGAAAGGGTAAAAGAAGGACCATTAGCCGAAGTTCCAACTGTAATAGAGCAAGGCATAGATGCAGTATTTATTAACTGGCGAGGCCTCTTTGGACCACCTGAAATGCCCGATTATGCCGTTGAATACTTAGAAGAAGCCTTGGCAAAAATGGTGGAAACCTCCGAGTGGAAAGAAGTATGCAAGAAGAATGGCTGGACTGAGGTCTTTATGGGTAAAGAAGATTTTGCCCAGTTCCTTGATAAAACCAACGAAGAATATAAAGTATTGCTAGATGCAATAGGTTTACTAAACTAGCTGCTAAGAAATGAGCGGCTTTAAAAGCCGCTCATACTAAGGCAAAAAGAGGTGATAAAAATTAACTCCAATGTTTTAGTGGGAATCGTATTTACACTATTTGGAATAATATATTCTTTACAAGCTTATAATTTGCCTAAGGCAACCATTGGAAATCCATGGGCGCCAATTTACTTTCCTCTTGGATTAGGAATATTAATGACTGTGTTGGGAATAGTTTTGACAATTGCGGAGTATTCTCGTGGCGAAGTTGAAAAAAAGGCTAAAGAGCCTAAAAATAAAAATTACATCAAATTAATAATAGGCACCATTATATTAGGCATAATATATGCTTTGATTTTTAACACTGTTGGTTTTAGAATATCCACTCTAATATTTCTCGGAGGAATACTTACATTAGTAAATGGCCATAATGCTTGGAAAACCAATATTATTATTGCGGTGTGCTTCACATTTGGAGTATGGTATGTATTTGAGAAAATTTTTATGATAACTTTGCCTTAAAGGAGGGAGTGAGATGGAGATTTTACACAATTTATGGCAAGGATTTGCAGTGGCAATTACACCTATAAACATGCTATGGTTGATCATTGGTGCAATTTTGGGTACAGTCCTTGGCATGCTGCCTGGCATAGGCCCCTCAACGGGAATTGCTTTGCTTATACCTTTGACCTTTGCAATGGATCCAGCAACTGCATTGATTACCATGTGTGCTGTTTACTATGGAGCAATGTTTGGTGGTTCCAGGAGCTCCATTCTACTAAATGTTCCTGGAGATGGAGCAGCAGTAGCATCTTGTTTTGACGGTTATCCCATGGCTCAAAAAGGTGAAGCAGAAGCAGCACTGGCTATTTCCGCCATAGCTTCCTTTATTGGAGGCATGATAGCAACTATAGCTTTCGTATTTATTGCCTTGCCGGTAGCACGGTTTGCCTTAAAATTTGGTCCGCCGGAATACTTTGCCTTGATGATTTTTGCTTTGGCTGCCACTGCTTCAATATCGAAAGAGGCCCTGCTTAAGGGCATACTTTCACTGCTTTTCGGGCTTATGATTACCACTGTAGGCATCGATTTACAATCTGGGGTTCAGCGATTTACCCTTGGCGTCATGGAATTGCAGGCGGGAATAGATTTCATAGTAGTTATTATCGGCATCTATGGAATAAGTGAAGTCTTTAAAAACTTTCAAACAATAGGAACCTCAGCAGAAAAACCGATACAAACCAAGTTCGGCAGGATATGGATTACACGGGAACAGTGGAGGAGAAGCATTTTGCCTATTCTCCGCCAAACCCCAGTTGGATTTTTGGTTGGAGTCTTACCTGGAGCTGGCGGCACAATTGCTGCTCTAATGGCTTACAACAATGAAAAACAGTTATCTAAGGAACCAGAGCGGTTTGGGAAAGGTGCCATTGAAGGTCTCGCTGCTCCAGAAGCGGCCAATAATGCGTGTTCAGTTGGTGCATTGATACCTATGATGACATTGGGAGTTCCCGGTTCCGGCACAACGGCAGTTATGCTAGGGGCTTTGATGATTTTGGGCTTACAGCCAGGACCTTTACTTTTTCAACATCACCCACAAGTAGCCTGGGGC
>JAMNZY010000011.1 GCA_023622055.1 Bacillota bacterium | reverse complement strand
CTGCACCAAATTTAACAGTTCTCATAGGAGGTGCTGTTGCTTCAGACAGCTTTGCCTTAGCTTCATCTGACATGTAAGGACACTTTTCTGCCTCCACATTGCCTTGAGCCAGTTTCATGGCAAAGGCTAAACAGGTGGGAAATCCACACTCTTTGCAATTTTTCCGTGGCAGCAATTTATATATTTCCATGCCATTGAGGGCCATAATTCATCTCTCCTTTGCTTATTCGGTCATCTGTTTTATGAAATTGCCAACTACTTCAACGGAACGAGGATGTCTAAGTATTACAGCATTGGCACCGGCAGCCAACACTCCTACTGCAGTTGATATTTCCATACCCACGCCCCTGTCTTCCTGACTGCCCCACTCGGGCACATCATCTTCTGTAGCTATGGATTCTTTTACTTTCCAAACTTCAAAGGATACGGGCAAGATCATGGGCACCTGCAGGGTAGCATCATTTTGCTGCAGTGCTGCAAGTCTTATCCTCTCCATAGTGGTAACAACGTACTCAAAGCCGTATCCTACTGCCGAACAGCCAGGGTCCATTACCATTCTGTCAGGCTGAACTCCCAATTGATTGATTAAAATATTCAGCTGCTTTGCAAGATTTAAGTCAACAGAGGATTCTGCAGCAACAATATTACCATATGCCATGCCAACTGCTGCTCCCACTTCTTTATAATTGGATTCTACAGCAGACAAAAATACAAAGTTTTTATTAGCTAATGCCTCAGCAACTTTTGTAAATACTTTAGCAGTCTTTTCGCTGTTTTGGCACCCGGCTATAACCAGAGGCACATCCACATTGTCAGCTACATTTTTCGCAACTTCGGCACATTCTTCAGGTGACCTGTCAAGACCGTCGGGACTTGCGCCTTCAAATTTTAGACATATAAAATCAGGATTGTAGTTTTCTATGCAAAACTTAGCCCACTTTACTGGGTCATGGGCCACATCCTTGAAGATTTTCAGCACACTTTCAGGCCAGGATTCAGGATATATATCCCATATTTCCATGCCAATGGCAGGTTTGTTTCCAGTATCGCCGTCAAAGCTGTAAAAGGGAAGAACTGATTCGCCGCCTAATTTTAAATCGGTTCCCATAGTAACTTCATTGATTTTGCCAGAGTATTTTTGTGTAGGCATTTTATAAGCCATAGTATCTCCTCCAATATTTTTTTGCCATATGGGGATTAAGCCTTTATTCGAGAAATCAAAATCTTATCAAAAATTTGCCTGGTGGCTTTAACTGCCATGCAGTCTTTTGGAAGTTTGACAAGGGGTATCCCTTTATTGTCATATTCAAAAACTTTGGTGTCCATTGGGACTGTACCAGCTAATTTTAAACCGTAGTTTTCTATAGTTGCCTTTAGATCATCTGACAACCCTTCTTCAGGAACACGATTCACTATAAGGTAAATTTCTTTAACATCAAGTTTTAATTCTTCAATGAGCTCCTTAACTCTAGCCGCAGCCTGTATGCCCCGTTTAGAACATTCACTTACTGCAAACATCAGATCCACTTTTTTGGTGGTTCGCCGGCTCAAGTGTTCAAGACCTGCTTCATTGTCTATGACTAAAAATCTGTAGCTGTCAGCCAGTCTATCAGTGGCTTCTCTCAAAATACCGTTGGCAAAGCAATAACAGCCTGCTCCTTCCGGCCTGCCCATTACCAATAAGTCAAAGCCTTTGCCCTCAATGATAGCCTGTTGAAGTTTGTAGTTGATATAGTCTGTTTTACTCATACCGCCTGGCAAGTTCCCGTCACGATTTTTAATACTCACATCTTCTCTAATATCCCCTAAGGTAATCTCAACATCTTCCCCCAATACTTCATTTAAATTAGCATTGGGATCTGCATCTACCGCCAGGACTGGTGTCAAATTTTTTTCTACTAAGTAATCGATTAAAAAACCTGCCAAGGTGGTCTTGCCGGTTCCGCCTTTTCCGGCTACGGCTACAGTGTAAGCCATGTTATATCATCTCCTTATACTTTATGGGCTGATTGGCCGTCTACGTCTTGAAGGGCTTCCATTACTGCTTCACTTAATGTGGGATGTGAATGGATAACTCTGCCGAGCTGCTCTGCAGTAAGTCCGTATCTGACTCCCACTGCCAGCTCATGAATGATTTCTGTTGCATTGGGGCCGATGATAGAAGCTCCTATTAATTTCCCTGTCTTTTCATCGGCAATAACTTTAACTTTGCCAAAGTATTCTCCCATTGCCTGGGCTTTTCCAAGGGCTCTAAAGGCAAAGTCACCTTTTTTAATGCTGTATCCCTTGGCTAGTGCCTCTTCTTCAGTAAGACCCACCCCTGACACTTCTGGGTCTGTAAACACTCCTCGAGGTACCGATGAATAATCCATTTTACTTTGAATTCCCATGATATTTTCTACTGCACATACGGCCTCAGCAGAAGCTAAGTGGGCCAACTGTGCTCCAGGCACCACATCTCCAATTGCGTATATGCCTGCCACATTTGTTTCCATGTAATCATTGACAAGTATTCTTCCTTTGTCCATGGCTACTCCCAACTCTTCAAGGCCTATATCATGGATATTGGCCCTTCTGCCCACAGCCACCAGCATTATATCTGCTTCGATTTCTTTGCCATTATCCAAGACAGCTTTCACACCGGTTTCGGTCTTTTCCGCTTTTTCGATTTTTGTATTCAGTAAAAGCTTTACTTTTTTCCGCTTCATAGCCTTTGCCATTTCACGTCCGATTTCTTTGTCTTCCAGGGGAAGAACATGATCCATCATTTCTACTATGGTAATGGAAGTGCCTAAGTTATTGAAAAACATTGCAAACTCGCATCCAATAACCCCTGCTCCAACAATTATCATGCTCTTGGGAATTTGTCTTAAATTTAGTGCTTCATCACTGGTTATTACTTTTTCCCCATCATATGG
>JAMNZY010000016.1 GCA_023622055.1 Bacillota bacterium | reverse complement strand
GGTATTGTTGCTGGCCATGATCCCAACAGTATTGCTCAAGCCTTTACCAAAGGTATGACTTTCGTAACTTCCGGTGTAGTAATAGCTGGTTTTACCAATTCTATAGCAATCATACTGCAAAAAGGTCAAATTCTAGATACCATAATTTATGCCTTGGCTTCCCCATTGTCAAAGGTAAGTGGGGCTGTTACAGCAGTTGGTATGCTTGTCCTATATAGTATTATGACTTTCTTCATTGGTTCTGCTGCTGGAAGAGCTGCGGCAACTCTACCCATATTTGTACCTTTAAGCGACATATTAGGAATAACAAGACAAACCACCGTTTTGACCTTCGTATTAGGCGGCGGAATAACCAACATGTTATGGCCAAATATGATTTACGTAATAGCCTTTGCAGACATACCATATGATAGATGGGTTAAACATATTTGGAAATTAGCTTTATATCTATTGATAGCAGGGTCTATACTAACAGCCATAGCTTACTATATGAACTACGGACCATATTAATACATTAATATAGAGAGAGTTACCACATTAAAATGATTCTAGTGTAGAACCACCAGAAAACAAATACGCTCCCCTAAAGTATGTAGATAAAAGTTACAAAGATCTGCTACTAAAGGGGAGCTTTGATATTATTGGGTAAAATCGTTGACATCATTGGCTAAATAATATATCATAGTAAAGTAATAGTATATATCTAAAGCGATGATGGGGCCAGTAGGCCATCACGAATCCTCTCAGCGAGTCGGGGACGGTGAAAGCCTGGCAGGTGGTGATGACTGAAGATCCCCCCTGAGTGTCACCTTGAAACTGCGGGAGTAAAGGTGGCCGGCCTGTTTGCCGTTATCAGAATGAAGTGGTAAAGACGGAGCTTTATGCTTGTCTTTTACTATTTGGGTGGTAACGCGGGAGAGAATCTCGTCCCTTATGGGCGGGATTTTTTTAATACTTATCGTTATTAGATATTACACCACTGTTTTAAGTGGCTAAATAATTTCAAGCACATTTAGGGAGGTTATTACACTCTATCTTAAGAACAGGAGGATACGGATGTTTAAGAAAGTAGAACCCACAATGAATTTTGTCCCTATCGAAGAAAAAATCCTAGATTTTTGGAAAAAGGAACAGATTTTTGAAAAAAGCATCGAAAATCGAAAAGACGCGCCTGATTATGTATTTTATGAAGGGCCTCCTACTGCCAATGGCAAGCCCCATGCCGGTCATGTCCTCACACGGGTAGTGAAAGATTTAATACCTCGTTACAAGACCATGACCGGTCACAAAGTTGAGAGAAAAGCCGGTTGGGATACCCATGGCTTGCCAGTAGAACTGGAAGTAGAAAAGCAATTGGGCATAAGTGGAAAACCAGAAATAGAGAAATATGGCGTTGAAGATTTTATCAAAAAGTGTAAAAGCAGTGTTTTTACTTATGAACAAGAATGGCGCAAGATGACTGAAAGAGTTGGTTTTTGGATAGATATGGACAATCCATATGTAACATATCACAACACCTACATTGAATCGGTCTGGTGGGCCCTTAAAAAAATTTGGGAAAAAGGTCTCCTTTATCTGGGCAATAAAGTTGTCCCCTACTGCCCCCGCTGCGGAACTTCCCTTTCCAGTCACGAAGTTGCCCAAGGATACAAAGAAGTAGAGGATCCGTCCATCTTTGTAAAATTTCCTGTTGCAGGTGAAGAAAATACTTATTTTCTCGTATGGACTACAACACCATGGACACTTCCATCTAACGTGGCATTAGCCGTTAAAGATAACTACACCTATGTCAAGGTGGAGCACAACGGTGAAAAATTAATTCTGGCTGAAAGTAGATTGGAAGTTTTAGATGGGGAATACACCGTTCTTGATAAATTTCCGGGAGAAAAATTAGCTTCACTAAAGTATGAACCGGTATTTCCCTTTTTTGAAGAAGAAAAAGATAAGGCTTACTTTGTGGTTACTGCAGATTTTGTAACCCTTGATGATGGCACCGGTATAGTTCATATAGCTCCTGCCTTTGGCGAAGATGACTCTCTGGTGGGGCAAAAATATGACCTGCCGGTAATTCAGCCTGTTGATGCCCAAGGAAAATTCACAGAAAAAGTATCTCCTTGGTCAGGTGTTTTTGTCAAAGATGCAGATAAGGGTATAATGAAGGATTTAAAAGACCGCAGCATCCTTTACAAAGCTGAAAGATATAAACACACTTATCCCTTTTGTTGGCGCTGTGACACTCCACTTTTATACTATGGCCGCAGCAGTTGGTTTATAAAGACTACTGCCATCAGAGACAAGCTTTTAGAGATAAACAAGGGAATAAACTGGCATCCGGAGCATATTCGAGATGGTCGTTTTGGAAATTTCCTTGAAAATGTCATAGATTGGTGTTTGAGCAGGGAAAGATATTGGGGCACACCCTTAAATATCTGGATCTGTGATGATTGTGATACCCAGCATGCAGTGGGAAGCATACAAGAGTTAAAAGAAATGAGCAAAGATCCAATTGACGATATAGAGCTTCATAAGCCCTATGTGGACGATGTAATTCTCAAATGTCCTAAATGCAGCGGCGATATGAAGCGCGTACCTGAAGTTATCGACTGCTGGTTTGATTCTGGTGCCATGCCCTTTGCTCAATTTCACTATCCCTTTGAAAACAAGGAGTATTTTGAAAAACATTTTCCAGCTGATTTTATTTCAGAAGCTATTGACCAAACTAGAGGATGGTTTTATAGCCTATTGGTAATTTCTGCTTTGCTCTTTGACAAATCTCCATATAAAAATGTTTTAGTAATGGGTCATGTGTTAGATGAGCATGGAATAAAAATGAGCAAGCACAAAGGCAATGTCCTTGACCCATGGAAAGTTTTAAATGAGCAGGGCGCTGATGCAATGCGCTGGTATCTGTATTCTGCCAGTCCTCCCTGGATTCCCAGTAGATTCTATCAGAGTGCTGTCAGTGAATCACAGCGCAGATTCCTGGGAACTTTGTGGAATGTGTACTCCTTTTTCGTACTCTATGCCAATATAGACGGCTTTGACCCCAAGCAGTATGATATGGCTTCTGAAAACAGGAGTGAAATGGACCGCTGGTTGCTGTCTAAGATTAACAGTACTAATAAAAAATTACGGCAGGATTTAGACAATTTAAATATCACTGATGCAGCCCGGGCTTTGGAAGCTCTTATTGACGACATTAGCAATTGGTATGTGCGCCGCTCCAGAGAGCGCTACTGGAAGTCACAGATGGACGATGATAAAATAGCAGCATATTTGACTTTGTATGAAGCTTTGGTCAGTTTTATAAAAATGGCTGCACCCTTTGTGCCATTTATCACTGAAGAGATATATCAGAATTTGGTGCGGTCAGTTTATCCTGATGCTCCTATTAGTATTCATCTCTGTGATTTTCCTGAAGTCAATGAGGAGCTCATCGATGAGACGTTAGAGCATAAGATGGAGCTGGCCAGAAAAATAGTAGAATTGGGAAGAGCTGCAAGAAACAAGGGTAAAGTTAAAAACCGTCAGCCCCTTCAAAAAATGATGGTACAGCTTAGAAACCTTGATGAGAAAGCCTTGATATCTGACTTATCAGATGTCATTAAAGAGGAATTAAATATTAAAGAAATAGAATACATCGATGTAGCTGAAGAGTATTTCACATATACGGTAAAACCCAGATTTGATCTATTGGGTCCCAAATATGGAAAACTCATGTCGGCTATCGCCAAGGCCATCTCTTCTGTAAAAGCTACTGAGCTTTTGACTTCTGCCAGAGAAAATGGTCAGGTTACAATTGATGTAAATGGCCAATCTATAACAATACTGGAAAAGGAACTGGATATTAGGGCTCAGGACAAGGAAGGCTTTTGTGCAGAAGGTGAAGGGGGATATTATGTTGTTTTAGATACTACAATTACTCATGAACTCATGCTGGAAGGTATAGCCCGCGAGCTGGTGAGCAAAATACAGACCATGAGAAAAGAAGCTGGCTTTGAAGTTGAAGATAAAATATATCTGCATTGCATTGGGGATGAAACCATAGAAAAGGTATTAGAAAGACATGGTGAAGATATTAAGGAAGACACTTTGGCTCTAACCATTGAAAAGACTTCTCTGCCTGTTGACGGCTTTACCAAAGAGTGGGACATCAATGGCCATAAGGTGAAAATTAGCGTCAAAAAAGCCCAGTAGGGAGTGATATTTTGGTAGAGGATGTCATTCGTGTTATAAAAGAGCGAAGAAGTGTGAGGGAGTATATTTCCAAACCTATCCCTAAAGAAGTGTTGGAGGACATCTTGGACTGTGGTCGCTTGGCACCTAGTGCTAGAAATCTTCAGCCTTGGTTGTTTGTAGTAATTACAGAAAAACAGACAAAAGAGAAAATAGCAAAACTGGCCCTTTATGGTAAATTTATTGCAGATGCAGGTGCTTGTATCAGCGTTTTTTGTGAGAGGGACGCAAGGCACCTGGTGGAAGATGGATGTGCTGCAACTCAAAATATGCTTATAGCTGCAAAGGCCTACGGCATAGACTCTTGTTGGGTTGCAGGCTATGAGCGACCTTACAGTGAGGATATAAGAAAACTCTTGGGAGTTCCAGAAAAATATAAGTTAATATCCCTAATCTCCCTGGGTTACTCGGATAAAACTGTAACTAAAGCAAAGAAGACTCTAGATGAAGTAGTTAGATGGGAAAAATATTAAGGTAGTAACAAAGACGGCGGTCAAGATGCTTTAACAGTATTTGAACTGTAAAAGCAGTCTTGACCGCTATGTTTTAAACAAAAATTGTTCCAATAGGTGGAGAGGAGCTCTTATGACAATGGTCATTGACGGAATTCATCCTTTTAATTTTGGTATGATAGCCGATGGAGGTCAAGCATTTCGTTGGAATCTACAAGCAGATGGAAAGTACATCGGTGTAGTGAAAAATTATGTCTTTGAAATTTGCCAAAAGGATAATAAATTAATCATTGACTCAAATGGAGGCAATAATGAGACGGAATTTATAAAGGAATATCTGGACCTTTACAGAGACTATAATAAAATAGAGGAGGAAATGATGAAGTTTGAAGAGCTATTGCCAGTTGTGAATTATAGCAGCGGCTACAGGATACTTTTCCAAGACCCTTGGGAGACCACCATATCCTTCATCATTTCTGCAAATAACCACATACGAAATATAAAGAAAACCATTGAGAATATATGTAGAGCATATGGAGAGCCTATAGAATTCAAAGGTGAATTCTACTATACTTTTCCCACTCCAGAAATTTTAGCCGGTGTCTCAGAAGATGAGCTGAAATTGACGAAATGTGGTTATAGAGCCAAGTATATTATAGAGACTGCTAAAATAATAGCCAGTGGGCATGTTGATATTTATAACTTCAATAATATATCTACGGAAGAGATGCGAAAGAAACTGTTAATGCTGCCTGGAGTTGGCAGAAAAGTGGCAGATTGCATACTCCTTTACTCTATGCGAAAATTTGACGCTTTTCCCATTGATGTGTGGATACAGAGAATACTAGAGCATATATATTTTAGTGACAACCGTGTTTCCCTTACAAAGCTTCAGAAATTTGCAGAAGATAGATTTGGTGAAATAGCTGGTTTTGTGCAGCAGTATTTATTTTATTATGCCCGGAACTGCTGGCAGGCCTAACAGGCCTGTCAAATCTTAATAAGTATAGCATAATTTTGCATATATGTGCTATAATAGTAGTGCAAAAATAAGAGCGGAGGGATGAGTTTTGAGCCCGGAACAAACCATTGTAGTAGCAAAATTATGCGAAACCTATGAAAAGGGCAACACTTTTAGATATCCAGCTGATTATGTCATTCAATATGAGTCCTGTAAAAATTGTATTAATTGGAAGGTAGGCTGTTGTGAAAAAGCCCAAGACCTTTTAAATAGTATATGTTAAATAGTAAAGTATTTACCAAATGGCATTCCACCTCTTAATCGAATGCCATTTTTGTTTGAATATATTGATGGGGCTAAAGTTTTAATATAAGATAAAAAAGAGGGGAGGTGGCTGTAGAGTTGTTTAAAGGTATCAGAAAATTACTTCCTTTAAGCAGGATAAAAAGTTTATGGCCTATTGTTTTAGTTCCAATTGTTTGGGATATTTTTAAGATAAATGCAATATATATGAGTAGATTTCTGGGTTATAACCTCTATCTTCATGAAAACTTTGGCCTGTGGCCTTTAAAAATAAATAAGTTGAATATCTCCATTATACCACCTTCTATTCTGCCTTCCATACAAAATTTAGGGCTGTTAGAAAGCATGGCCAATGAAAGTTTAAGTTTTTATAATAAATCCTGGGAGGCACTCCTTGCCTTTGGAGCTTTCCTGTTTTTAAGCGGCCTTGTCTTTGGTGGTTTTTACGGGATTTTAAAAGACAGTTTTAGAAATCGCAGACCGAGCCTGAAGGCCTTTATGCAATTTGCCTGGTACTATGGGCCCAGGTTTTTTATAATACTTCTCTTTTATAACCTGTTCACTTTAACCATTAATATCTTCATTGATTCTGCTAAAGTAAATGGGCTTGTCTTTGCGTCAAAAGTTTTTTTTATTTTTCTGCCTTATTTAATTGTTATGGAAGATTACGGCTTCTTTGAGGCTTTGATGGCAGCGCCGCAAGTCTTCTTAAGGTTTTTCAGATATTTCATTGGAATACTTGCGAAAGTCTTAGCGGTCAATACTGTTTTTGCCCTCTTTTTTAAGTTACTGGGAAATTTAGGCCTGATTTTGTCTTTATTTTTATGGCCAATTGCGGGAACCTGCATAATATATGTAATCATGTCTTGTTTTAATGACATAGTCATGAAAGAACCAGTTGCCGAAAGACCTAGAGAGCATATAAGGGGATACGGCAAGTCCACATTAAACGCCGTTGTAACTGTAATACTTGTTGCCACTGTTGCAGGTATGCCTACATTGATAGGAAATGTTGGTTATGTTCAAACTTTGATGCCGTGGCACAAGCCTGCCCTTAATTGGGATGGATTTATTTACCAGACAGAAGGTGCTCGGGTCTATGCAGCAATAAACAATTTAAGTAATATCTCCTTTGCAATTGATAGCCTCACTCCGTCAAGAGATGAGATCTTATACTCAAAGCCAGGGTTAATACGAGGCAAAGGCAGGTTAGTTGGGAACGATAAATCCATATACTTCACTTTTGAACTTACTAAATCCATAAGTAAACAAGGGAATATAATATATAGTTTGGAAAATGGCGGCAAAGTGGAAGCTAAAGATGCTTTGTGGGGAAATCCAGTAGATAGAGGCATGACCCTTGTAATAGATGGTGAGCTAGATTTTGTTTCAGGTATAATTTATGACAAGATGAATTACTCTGAATTTGACACGCTGTGGTCACCTTCTAAGACATCAATTTTTTTAGGGCCCATGTCAAATAAAAAAGAGCTATATGGTTTTTATGCTGCTACCCAATCAGCGAAGAACCCAATAGAATTTCAATGGCTCTATAATTTATCCCTTCCTATTTATCCTGAAGGTGAAAGAGATTATATAAAACTTATGGAAAAATTAAATGTGGCTTTTGAAACCCTAGATAAAGATTTGCTGCTGAATATTTTGTACTATGTAAATGATTTAAAGCCCGATGATATTTTGGGCAAACTAGAAAGTGATTTTGCCAAGTGCCGATGGCTTATGGAAGCAGAAGGATTAGAGAACTGGGAAGAAAATATTAAAACTGATGTGAGTTATTATCACAATTCCAGTGAAAAAATTACCCTTATGGGAGATTATTATTTTAATTCACACAAAATAGGTTATAGGGCTGAATTGTTCAAAATAGGGCAGAGGTGGAAAATAACCAAGATGTCCATTAGAGATTGATTCTCAATAAAAGTTCAAGAAAAAACGAAATGTGTTATAATTATAAATGAAATTTTTTCCTGTTAAAAGTCGGAGGTTTTTATGCAAAAAGTTAATCTTCAAGAAGTAATAGACAAATTAAAGTTAAAAGTTATCGTTAATACATGTGAGGAAATGCCAAATATTTTTGTTTCAGATTTAAACCGTCCGGGTCTTGAACTATCAGGATATTTTAAGTACTTTGCCTATGACAGGATACAAATATTTGGCAAAACTGAGATAACTTTTTTAAATAGCATTTCACCCCATGTTCGCAAAACTCGCCTTGAAAAACTTTTGTCTTACGATATTCCCTGCATAATAATTACCCGCAATCTAGAACCTCCTGAAGAACTCATATCAATTGCCCACAAGAACAAAAAACCAATTTTAGGCACATCTATGCCAACCACCCGATTTATGGGCAGCTTGACCAATTTCCTTGAGAGCGAGCTTGCCCCTTGTACAACTGTCCACGGCGTCTTAGTAGATATATACGGCATAGGAGTACTTATTACAGGGGAAAGCGGCATAGGCAAAAGTGAAACAGCTATAGAACTTATAAAGCGAGGCCATCGATTAGTTGCCGATGACGCAGTGGAAATAAAAGAGGCTGCTGAAAATGTATTAATAGGTACCGCTCCTGAGATAATACGGCATTTTCTGGAGGTAAGGGGATTAGGAGTTATTGATGTAAGGACTATATTTGGTGCT
This sequence comes from Bacillota bacterium, assembly GCA_023622055.1. GTDB lineage: Bacteria > Bacillota > Thermosediminibacteria > Thermosediminibacterales > Tepidanaerobacteraceae > DTU063. The sequence goes on along the minus strand of JAMNZY010000016.1, from coordinate 15,973 downwards.
GGAAGTATTAGAGATAATATCAAAATTGAAATGGTAGTAGAACTGGTAGAGTGGGAAAACTATAAAGAAGGGGACAGATTGGGGCTGGAAGAAGAAACAATAAAAATTCTAAATTCACATATACCCAAAAAAACTATACCCATAAGGCCAGGCAGAAATATCGCTGTTATTTTGGAAGTTGCTGCTATGGATTTTCGGTTAAAAGCACTGGGGTACAATTCTGCCCTGGAGTTTAGTAGAAGGCTTTTTGAAAAGATTAATAAAAAGTGATTACAGGAGGGTACTGTAATGCTGGACAATAGAGAAAAAATAAAAGAACTAGACAAGGGCAATATGTTTGAGTTGATATACGAGTTTCCCCGGCACTGCCAAGATGCAATGGTTATTACCAGAGAATCCATCTGTGGCCTTCGGCTAAATAACATTTTTAACGTAGTTATTACCGGCATGGGGGGGTCCGCTATAGGCGGTGATTTGATTCGCATGCTGGCTACTGACAGTGCACAGATACCTATAGTTGTAAACAGAGACTACACTTTACCTGCTTTTGTAGATGAAAGGACATTAGTTATTGCATCAAGTTATTCCGGCAATACAGAGGAAACTTTAGCGGCATATGAGGATGCAAAGAGGAAAAAAGCTAAGATAATTGCCATTACAACTGGAGGCCAGCTTAAGGAAAAAGCTATGGCAGATGAGGTTCCCTGCATTACAATTCCAGGAGGTTTGCCGCCTCGAGGAGCTTTAGGTTATTCATTTTTCTCCACATATATATTATTTAAGGAACTGGGGATAGGTTTTGGAAAACAGGACATAAATATGGCCCTTGACTTGCTCAATGAAACCAGAGATCAATTAAAAGTTGAAGTGCCTGAAAAGGACAATCCCGCGAAAAAACTTGCCAGAAAAATTCACGGCAAGGTTCCTCTAATTTACGGCTCATCAAGCCTGACAGATATTGTTGCAGTTAGATGGAAAGGCCAGTTCAATGAAAACTCCAAACATCCTGCCTTTTACAATGCTTTCCCTGAATTAAATCACAACGAAATAATGGGATTTGAAGGTGAAAGAGAGCTGATAAAATCCATAGAAATAGTAATATTGAGATCCCGTTTTGAAAGTGAGCGTATCAAGAAACGAATTGATATTACTACAGATATTTTAATTGGCTGTGTAAGTGGAATAACTCATCTATGGCCAAGGGGAGAGACCCTTTTAGAAGAAATGCTTTATCACATAATGTTTGGTGATTATGTAACTGCATACCTTGCAATCTTAAATGAGAAAGATCCTATGGAAATAGAATTTATTGACCAATTAAAAGAGCGGATGAAAGTATAAGTTTATGAGGTGATTATGTTGAAATATGAAGTGGATATACACTGCCATACAATAGCCAGTGGACATGCCTACAGCACAATTAAAGAAAATGCCGAAGTAGCAGCTGAAAAAGGACTAAAGATGATAGCTATAACAGATCATGGGCCTGCCATGGGCGAAGGTATCAATAAGTACTACTTTGCCAACATGACAGTTATCCCAAGGCAAATTGAAGGAGTCTATATACTCAGAGGAATAGAAGCAAATATATTAGATTGCCAGGGAAATTTAGATTTACCAGAGCGCTATTTGGCAAAACTTGACATAGTCTTAGCTGGCCTTCATTCAGGGTGCTTTTCTGGAAAAACTGTAGAAGACAATACCAGAGCAGTTATTGAGGCTATGAAAAATCCCTATGTAGATGTGATAGTTCACCCAGGAAATCCAGAATTCCCTTTAGACATTGACAGATTTGTAGAAGCTTCGAAGGAATTTAACGTCCACATCGAAATAAACAACAGTTCATTTACTGTTAGAAGGGGCAGTGAAGAAAACTGTATACAGATTGCTAAAAAGGCAGCAGCTATAGGTGCAAAAGTGTGTTTAGGCAGCGATGCTCACATTTGCTATGACGTGGGTAATTTTTACAAGGCCCATAAAATAATTGAAAAAGCAGGGATTACGGAGGAAAATATATTGAACACATCTATTGATAAAGTAATTGCATTTTTAAAATCTAAGGGCAGAGAAATTGTTCCCCAACCGAAAACTTTTACAAGAATATAAAAATATGTAGGTGCTATAGTCAGATAAAATGTTGAATAAAGAATAGAGAATTTTAATATAAATAGGATATAAGGTCTGGAGGAGGAGGTTTAAATGTTCTGCAGACCCACTATCCTATTTTTGTGTACAATTTTAGTTATTGCAACGGCTCTAATATGTTTTTCTGGTTGCGGAGTAGAAAACAAGGAAGACAAAGGTTTGTCAGAAGATATGTGGCAGGGTGTGATTACCCTTTGGGACTTTCCCCGCTGGCCTGATGAGAATGGCAATCGCTTTGGGTGGATTGAAAGGAAAATAAGTGAATTTGAAAAGTCCCATCCGGGAGTTTTCATACAGCTTCGCCCTTTAAAATGGGAGTACGGCCATATTGAGCTTCGGGCTGCTGCAGCAGCAGGAACCTATCCTGATGTAGCACCTATAGGAGCCGACTATGATTTTATTGCAAAGGGTTATCTTGAAGCTATAGACGAGTATTTTACCCCTGAGGAACTTGAGAAGTATGAACCGAGAGCGATAGAGGCTGTTACATATAATGAACGCATGTATGGGTTTCCCTGGTTTATAACTACCTATGGACTTTTTATTAATCGTGAAATATTTGAAGCTAAAAATGCTCAAGTTCCTGAAAACGGTGAATGGACATATGACGAATTTGTGTCAGCCCTTCAAAAGGTAGCTGATCAAGATAGAGGAAACTATGGCTTTAATCTGTTTTTATCACCAGGCAGTTTCCAAGTGTGGGGTTTTCTAACTATGGACGGAGCAGAAATCTTTGATAAAGAGGGCAATTTTGTGCTAAATTCGCCAGAAGGGGTATCGGCTCTTACTAAATTAGTAGACCTGGCAACAAAATATCAAGTTGTTCCTTTAGAGGAATTCGGAAATTTGGAAGAAACCCGGGTGTGGAGTGACTTTTGTGAAAAACAGAAAATAGCAGTATATCCTGCCGGCCCATGGGCTATAAAGGTTCTTAGCGACAAAAATAAATCAGGTGAAGGCTTTGAATTTGATATTGCCCACTATCCGAAAGGTGAAGGGGAAGGCACACCTTTTGCCCTGGTTTCTGGATATGGAATTTTTAAACAGGAGGATGAGAAGAAAAAAGACTTGTGTGCCAAATTCTTGAAGTACATCACCTCTGAGGAGGAGCAGAAAGAACTGGCAAATTATGGTGTGTTTCCTGTGTACAAAAGGGCCCTGGAAGAAAGCATTGAAAATCCCCTGATGAAAAGAATGAAAGAAATTCTGGATACAGCTCAAAATCAACCAAAAATTAAAAACTGGCACAAGATCGATGAGGAATTAACTTCTCAAATCCGTCTCGCATTGCTTTCGCAAAAAACACCTTCAGAGGCTTTAGAAGACGCAGAAAAAGCCATCAATGCAATTTTGTCCGAGACAAATTAATATAATATTTCACAGGATGAATAAGGAAAGGCAAAAGGCAAAAAATAACAACAGCAATAGCTTCCTTCAAACAGGTAAGTTAGGCCAGGTGTTAATATGAGTTTTAAAAATTATGCCTTTTATGATAAAATAATTTTAGGAAAACCTAGGGCCATTAAAGGTTTTACATATATCCCTATAGTTAGTACAACTATTGAAGGCTGCGGCAATTTTGGTATATTTTTATGGGGCAGCCTTACTCCTAAAGCCTTAATTGTAGCAGATAGCAGTGGAGAGATAAGTTTTTACCCGATTTCAAGGGATGCAACTCCCTCAAAATTATTAGAAAGTATCGCATTATCATTGGATAAAGAATAAATATATATGATATAGTAACTACATAGCAGGACTTGAAACCTTTTTATAGAAATAATATGTTGAAAGAGAAAAGGTTTTGTAACAGAAGAAGGGAAGGTACCATGGATTTAAAGAAAATATATGAAAAAATGAGAGAGTTATTACCTGAAAATCAAATTAAGATAAACGAGCCTATGAAGGAACATACGTCTTTTCGCATCGGCGGACCTGCAGATATTATGGTTTTGCCAACAAATATACAACAAGTGACAAATATAGTAAAATTTTGTAGAGAAAACCACATTCCCTTTTTCGTTATGGGCAATGGGACAAATTTATTAGTTAAGGATGAAGGCATCAGAGGCGTAGTTATGAAATTAGCTCAGAACTTCAATGATGTCTTGATTAATAACAATATCATGAAGTGTAAAGCAGGAGTGCCTCTGTCAATGGCGGCCAAAATTGCCCTTGAAAACAGTCTAAGCGGCCTGGAATTTGCCCATGGCATACCGGGCACTATTGGTGGAGCAGCGGTAATGAATGCAGGGGCTTATGACGGAGAAATGGCAGACGTAGTGAGAACTGTAACTGTAATGGATATATATGGAAATATTTCGAAAATGGAAAAAAGTCAGTTAGAATACGGTTACCGCAGCTGCAGCCTTCAAAAGGGTGACAAAATTTTATTGGAAGTGGAAATGGAGTTAAAACCAGGGAATTATGATGACATAAAAAGAAAGATGGATGATTTTATACAGCGCCGCAAAGAAAAACAACCCCTACATTTGCCCAGTGCTGGCAGTGCCTTTAAAAGGCCTCCAGGTAATTACGCCGGAGCTCTCATAGAAAAGGCAGGTCTTAAAGGCTATAGAATAGGAGATGCCATGGTTTCCGACAAACATGCTGGTTTTATAGTAAATGTAGGCAATGCCACTTTTGAAGATGTGATAAAACTCATCCATTACATACAGAGGCAGGTGAAAGAAAAATTTAATGTAGAACTAGAGTCAGAGATAAAAATTTGTGGTGACTAGGGGGAAGAAAATTGATCGTTGGACTTGACATGGGAGGAACTCACATTGATGGAGTTTTAATTCATCAAGGTGAGATAATAAAAGTAACTAAAAGTCCCACCCATCGCAGCAATATGCTGGAGTCCATTTTAGGGTCTTTAGAGTCTTTACTTGCTGGACAAGACTCTTCACAACTTGAGCGGATTATTTTAAGCACCACAATTTCCACTAATGCTATTGTTGAAAATAAAACAGATCCAGTTGGAATGATAATTCAGTGCGGACCCGGCCTTAATAATGACTTTTTGCGTTGTGGCCGGGAAAATATATTTATATCAGGGTATATAGACCACAGAGGCAGAGAAGTAAGTCCCATTAATCCCGGGGAAATCAAGCAGGCCGTAAAAAATTTTAAAAAGCTGGGCATATCTGCAGTAGCAGTAACGGGCAAATTTTCTGTGCGCAACAATGAACACGAAATAAAAATCAATGAAATGATAAAGGATGATTACATTAGGTCATACCCTTTCTGGTAAATTAAACTTTCCGCGCCGAGTTTTCACATCATACTACAATTCTGCAATATATAGGACTTTTAAGGAATTTTGTGAAAGTATTCACCAAGCTCTGCAAAGACAAAATATCAAAGCTCCCGTATATATATTGAAAGCTGACGGCGGTACCATGAGCCTAAGAGCCGGGGAGAAATATCCGGTAAATACCATACTGTCTGGTCCTGCTGCCAGTGTGATGGGTGGACAGGCTTTTCTTGAAACTTTCCAAGACGCAGTATTCCTGGACATTGGTGGGACTACCACAGATATTGCATTTTTAGCTGACGGTGTGCCCTTATTTGAGCCTTTAGGGATAAAAATCGCCGGCTTTCCAACATTAGTAAGAGCTCTCTACACTGTTTCCATAGGAGTTGGTGGAGACAGTAAAATTGCTGTAGAAAATCAAAGTCTAGTAATTGGCCCGGAAAGACTTGACCGGCCAATGGCCTTAGGCGGCAAATATCCTACGCCAACTGATGCCATGATTGTCTTAGGATTAATGGATATAGGCGATAAAGGCAAGGCCGTTTCAGCTATGGAGGAAATCGGACAGTTTCTTAACCTTTCAGCGCAGGATGCGGCAAAAAAAGTATTAGACAAGATGGCAGATATAATTAAAGATAAAGTAGATGAGCTGCTAGATGATATAAACTCACATCCGGTATATACAGTTAAAGAGCTACTTTACGGTAAAAAAATTAAACCAAGATTTATTCAAGCCATTGGCGGTCCAGCCAAAGCCTTAGCTCCAGTTTTAGAAAACAGATTCGGCATACCATGTATATATCCAAAAATTTATCAAGCTGCCAATGCAGTGGGAGCAGCCTTGGCCAGGACTACAGCTGAAATTACTATGTTTGTTGACACTGCACAAAAAACCCTTTCCGTGCCGGAATTGGGGGTATATGAAGAAGTAAGTTCCACATATGGCTTAGAAGAAGCAAGGATGAGGGCTTTAGACTTGATAAAGGAACAGTCAAGGCTCCTTGGAGCAAAGGACGATGAAATAAAAGCTGAGATAGTAGAAGCCAGCTGCTTTAACATGGTAAGGGGTTTTTACACCAGTGGTAAAAACATAAGGATTAGAGCTCAAACTAAACCTGGTTTAATATACCATTTGTGGAGTGATAAAAATGTTAGCAGCTAAGCATCGGTTGGGTTTAGTCTTCTTTCCTGCCTTTGATTGGGCCATCAGTCCCTCTCATCCCGAGAGAGAGGAAAGGCTCCTTTATACTCAGGATCAAATTTTTGAAGAAGGAATTATGGATATAGAAAACATTAAATCATATAATCCCCTGTTAGCTTCCAAAAAAGACGTACAAAGGGTCCACTTTTGTGTGCCTGATGTGGATGAAAGGGTTACAAAATCCCATTTAATTTCTGCAGGGGGGGCAATAAAAGCAGCCCATGTTGTAATGGAAAAAGAAGTGGATAAGGCTTTTGCCCTTATAAGACCGCCAGGTCACCATGCCCAAAGGGTAGTTTATGGAGATCGGGGATTTTGTATAATCAATATTGAGGCAATTATGCTGGAAAATATTAGAGCAAAGTACGGCCCCATGCGCACTGCAATCGTTGACACAGACTGTCATCATGGGGACGGCACCCAAGATATTTATTGGAACGACAAAAACACCCTTTTTATTTCCTTTCACCAAGATGGCAGAACCCTTTATCCAGGAACAGGCTTTTTAGATGAATTTGGGGGTCCCGGGGCTATTGGATATAATATTAACATTCCTCTACCGCCAGGCACAGGAGAAGAAGGTTTTTTATACGTCCTGGACAATCTAGTCATGCCTATTTTAGATGAGTATAAACCAGACCTGGTTATAAATTCTGCAGGCCAAGACAATCACTACACAGATCCTTTGACAAACATGAACTTTACAGCAAGGGGCTATGCCGAATTAAATCACAGATTAAATCCGGATATAGCAGTTTTAGAAGGAGGATATTCAATAGAAGGTGCATTGCCCTATGTAAATCTAGGAATAATCCTTGCCATGGCTGGCCTTGATTACTCACACATCCAGGAACCTGATTTTGACGAAGAAAAATTAAAACAATCTCCTAAAATCACTGAGTATATTAAAAGATTATGTGAAAATATACATAATCGCTGGAAACAAAAAGAGCAAATTGCACAGGAAGTGCTAAAGGGAAGAGATTACATAATAAGAGAGAGGCAGGTTTATTACGATACAGACGGTATCATGGAATATCAAACCCAAAGATTTAAAATCTGCAAAAGATGCTCTGGCGTAAATACTATAGAATCCATCAGCGATAGAGGCATGCCCATATTTGCCGTAACCATACCTTTAGATGCCTGCTCGTCATGTATAGATGAAGGCTATAGCACTTATAAAAAAGCTGACGTACAAAAATACTTTAAAGTATACCTACAGGATAGGCCAAGTGATACATTTCTGACAAAAAGTATTTAGGTGCCAGGCACCTAAGTTATAGGAAACAGTGGAAACTGTACCCTCAGTCTGTTGACAGTGATATGCTCCCCTTTGAGTAGACACCTTGAAATAATGAAAAACTGGACTACTCAAAGGGGAGTTTTTATATTTATATATTGAATATTACTAGAAATCTATTTACTTATGATGCTGCTCATTTTTACACTGTCATTAGAAAGAGAGCTGGCTACTTCCCTTTGTTTTTTGCAGATAATGTCAAGAGCGTTTGCAATTTCCGAGAGTTTGTTGATGTCCGCCTTCATTTTGTCGATGATGGCTTTTATTTCAGATGTGGCATTTTTGCTTGATGTGGTGAGATTGCCTATTTCCGATGCCACCACTGAAAAACCCTTACCCATTTCTCCAGCGCGGGCTGCCTCGATAGAGGCGTTTATACCAAGAATTCTAATTCGTGCTGTAATCTCATTGATGATTTTAACGATATGGTCTGTTTTGTTTATACTTTCCATGGTACTTGAAACCGACTCAAGGATGCTTTTAGATGTGTTATCTATCGATAAAACAGTATCATTGATTGCTGAAATGTTTGATGTTACGTTTATAAGCAGTTCCTTGATGTAGTCTATATAGTCAGCGAGTTTTTCTGATAGCTCCTGTTGGTGTTCTGTCAGAAGCGATGCCAGTCTTGCCGCATGGGAATCCATGAGGTGAGTTTCTTGTTTTTTTTAACTGTTCAATGGTGTTCCTTACTTCAGGAATTCCTGTAAGTTCCAACACCACATCCATATTATTTTCTAACAAAAGTTTTAGATTGGAATATGTGGGGATGCCATGCTCCTTCGCAAAAATAATTGCAGGCGCTTCGGTGTTTTTATCGCAAACGCCAATGATTTCAACTTCAGGTAATTCTAAAAGTGTTTTAAGAAATAGTGTTCCGGCATTGCCGCCTCCAACAATTCCTACTTTCAATATATTGCCTCCTTAAAAAACATGTAAAACTATCTTAAAAACATGGAATAAAACTTAAGGTATTATTCGCCATAATTTGATAAAATCCTTCAACATAATGATATTTGATGGAGAGGCTAAATTTGGAGGGAGATTCTCACAAGGTCTCAGTGAAGATAAAAATTCTCTGCCTGAGAACAGTGGAAACCGTTTCCTATTTTTTGGTGTTCCAAATAAAAATTTGAGTTTATAGGTTTTAGAAAATCAAAATCATGGCAAAGTATGGACTTTAAACTAAAGATTACAAAATTCTACAATCAGGAAAAATATGGATGATGAAAAGGGCGCATAAAGGATACACTATTTTAAGGAAGCAAAGGAGGTGCTAATTTGGAAAATCTGAGCACTATCTGTTCTAATTTTTCTGAGCAAACTTTGCGATTGGAAGATTTTATTACACAAAACCAAGCTAAAATTAACAATTTGAACGATCAATTTAAAAAATATCAGCAAGATTTACTACAATTTAAAAACAACATAGAGAAGACATTTCAGGAAATAGAGACTAATATTAGTACTAACCAGAACTTTTTATCAAAATTGGTATCGGGGGCTAATACTAAACTTGTTCAGGAGCAAATAAACCAAAGGCAGATTGAGCTTATAAATCAAATGCAAAAAATAAATGATACAGTGAGCCATATTTCCCAGGAAATAGATAAAGTGGGAAAAGAATTTATAAAATCTTCTCAACAAATTATGGCTGACTATAAAAGTACCGAAAAACAGTTGCAATTAGTGTTAAAGGCAAATCAAAGGGCAAATACAATATCTCCCAATTATGCAAATGCTCAGCTCCAACAAAGTATTCAGCAGGCTATTGAAGCGTTGAACACAGCTCGTCAAGGTATTCAGCAGCAAAAGATATTTAGTGAAATAAGCAAATCCCTTGATAATTTGCTTCAGTAATGGAAAAAATTCATTTAGTAAAACTCAATCCTCAGGACATGATAATAGGGGAGGTTAAAAATTTGAGGAGGTGCTCATTTGACCCATAAAAAGGATTTTAACGACTTTTTATTGGAGAAAAAAACTGATACTGAAATTTCAAAAGAAATAAATAGAAGCATGCAGGGGTCAAACCAACAATTTACAAGCCAAATAGGTCAATCTCCCCAACAGATTCAGCAACTTTTAAACCAGTTAAAAGCTCAAGCACAGAATCAACAACAGCAAACTGACGGCAAGGTAAGCCAAGCAATTCAACAAGCTATAAATGCTCTCTCCCAGGCGCAACAAAGCATCCAGGCAAATCAGATATTCTATCAAATGAATCAATTGTTGGACCAATCCACAAAGCAGCTGGAACAATTAAATCAACAAGCTCAGCAGTCACAGCAGCAACAACAGCAACAGATGCAACAAACAGGACAGCAACTTCAGTAGTGGTTTTGAGGAGGTTTGAAACCTCCTCTTTTTTTGAGTCTGCCTTGACATATATTTCTACAAAGGATTAAAATAAAGGTAAAAGAAATAAAGCTCTATTTACTTCCCGTTAGGTGAGGCTCCTGTGCGAACATATGCCACTGCCCGGAAATGTCGAGAGACACCAATGGGTTAACAGGTTTCACCGGATTAAGGTAAATCTAATGTGGCTGGAACTATGTTCCTAAGTCGCCCAGTGCTAAAACCGAGACGAGGGGAAATAGCTTTGCTATGCCCTTTCGTCTAAAAAGGGCTTTTATTAATTTTATTGACAAAGGGGGCGGTATGGTGGACCCGGATCCTAGTCGATACGTTTTAAAACAAAATATTAAAGAGGTCTATCTTACCGCTTCTGCTGCGGTGTAGGTGGACCTCTGAAAAAGGAGGGACAGGGATGCTACCAAAAAAAGATGTGCTTCTCATAAAGCACCTGGTGCTTAATAAAAGTGCAGAAGCACATAAGATACTGGCAAATCTACACCCGGCAGACATAGCTCAAATACTCAGTGAAATAAAAAACGGCAATAAGAAGCTGTTTTTTCAAATGATGACTAGCTCTAAGGCTGCCGAGGTTCTGGAAGAATTTGAGCCTCATGACAGACTCCAGATCATAGATGAAATGTCAGAAGCGGAAACAATAAAGATTTTAGAAAATATGTCTGTAGATGAAATTATCGACCTTTTTCAAGAAATGCCCACGGCCCAAGCTGAAAGTCTTTTGAGAAAGCTGCCTCAAGAAGATTATGACGAACTAAAATCCCTTCTTAAGATGGCGGAAGACACAGCCGGTGGCCTTATGACTACAGACTACGTTTATGTATTCTCAGATGCCACTGTAGATGAGGCGATTTCCGATGTGCGCCAATTTGGCCAGAAAGCCGAGACTATTTACTACATCTATGTAGTCGATGACAAAAAACATCTAAAAGGTGTATTGTCCTTAAGAGAACTTATTGCTGCTCCAAGGGACAAAAAGATTGAAGATATAATGCACACTAATATAGTGTCAGTCCACGTAGACCAGGATCAGGAAGAAGTGGCCAAAATCATATCTCGGTATTCACTCCTCGCTGTTCCTGTGGTAAATGAAGCTAACCGTCTGTTGGGCATTGTTACTGTTGATGATGCAATGGAAGTTATAGAAGAAGAAAATACTGAAGACATTCACAGAATGGCAGGTATTACTCCAGAAGAGGATATAGCTTTGTCAAAAACTATTTGGGGTGCCTCAAAAAAGCGAGTTTTATGGCTTATTATATGCCTTATGGGAGACATGCTGTCAAGCAAAGTTATTGACGGTTTTTCGCATGTCCTTGAATCTATGGTTGCCGTGGCCTTTTTCATTCCGGTACTTATGGCTACAGGAGGCAATGTGGGCACCCAATCATTGGCATTGGCAGTTCGCAGCATGGCAACAGAAAAACTGACAAGAAAAAATGTATTGAGTTTTATTGTGGGTGAAACTCTGGCTGGTTTGCAGCTTGGCATAATATGTGGGGCAATAGTTTCTATTCTAGCCTTCGCATGGCAAAAAAATCCTCAGTTGAGTATAGCGGTAGGCCTTTCAATGGGTATTTCCTTAGTAATTGCTTCACTTATAGGAATTTTGGTGCCTGTAATATTTCGTGTTTTTAACATTGACCCGGCAGTAGCCTCTGGACCCTTTATAACTACTATTGTGGACATTTCTACACTGGCAATATATTTTACTGTTTCAACTTATCTCATTGACGTTATTTCCCCAAATATAGTCAGCACTGTTAAGGAGGTGCTGACATGAGCAAAATCGAACAGATTCGAGCTGCTTTAGATGAAAAAGATTATGACAAATTAAATTCAATACTTGAGCAATACCATCCTGTAGACATTGCCCAAGTTTTAGAAGAGCTTTCAGACGAAGAGGGCATTGATTTGTTTTTGGCATTAGATTTCGACTATGCCCTTCAGGTTTTGGAAGAAATAGATTCCCACAGAGAATACTTTATTCTGACAAATGTGGAACACAATTATGCACGGAAATTAATCCAAGAAATGTCAGCAGATGATGTGGCAGACCTACTGGGCGATTTAGAGGGTCAAGAAAAAAGGCGAATACTGTCTTTGTTTATGCAAAAAACTCTGCTGGTGGCCGCATGACAACAGAATATGTGGCTTTTCCCAAAGAGTTAAAGGCAAAAGATGCCCTAAATAAATTGGCAGAGCTGGCCATTGACGCTGAAACAATTTACTATGTGTATGCGGTAGATTCCCAAGGAAGACTGGTGGGAGTTGTCTCATTGAGGGATTTGATTTTGGCTCCAGAAGAAACTCCCATTGAAGAAATTATGCAGACAGATGTAAAAAGGGTAAATGCTTTGCAAGACCAGGAAGAAGTTGTTCGGCTAATTAAAAAATACGGCTTTTTGGCCTTGCCGGTAGTTGACGACGATGATGTTTTATTGGGAATAGTCACTGTAGATGATGCCATGACAGTAGTTGAAGAAGAAATGACAGAGGACATACTAAAGTTTTCAGGTTCTAATGTTGATGAAAGCATTGATGTGGGCCTGGCTTCACCTTGGGCTCGAGCAAAGCGCAGGCTGCCCTGGATTTTATTAGCCATAGCCGGGGAAATCATTTCTGGTAGAGTCATCAATGACTTTTCCGCTGTCTTACAGACTATAGTGGCTTTATCATTTTTCATTCCTGTACTTATGGATATGGGAGGGAATGTAGGCACACAGTCTGCTGCTATTATGGTGAGGGGTCTTGCTACCGGTGAAATCAAGGCTTCCTCCATAGCAAAAAATGTTCTGCGGGAAGCTGCAGTTGGAGTTATTCTGGGAACAGTAAACGGTTTTTTAGTAGCTGCCATAACATATGTATGGCAAGGGGAAGTATTATTGGGCATTGTAGTAGGAATCGCCATGATTTTCAATCTCACATTAGCTGCCATGCTAGGTGCTTTTGTTCCCCTCTTATGGTACAAACTAGGCCATGACCCGGCTGTAGCTTCAGGACCTTTGGTAACCTCCATCCTTGATATTTTAGGGCTTTTCGTTTATTTTTCTACAGCTACATGGATTTTAAAGCTATAAATTGGTGATAATAAGACTAACAAATTATTGGGAGGTAAATAAGGCAATGAGTTTTCTCATTATCAAATATCAGGGATGCATTGCGAAATCAGGGTTACCAGACTGTGGAGCTTTCAATGGCTGATTTTAGAGATGTGGACGCATATGTAGTTGATAAAAACAATGAAGACCTTACAAAAAGGAAAAATACAATAGCTGATGAAATGGTTATTGCTGCCAGTGATACAGATGTTGATATGGTTATTAATACACTTAGGCAAAAATTAAAACATTATGCAAAAGAAACAACCAGTCCATAACCTAATAAAATAACCGCCAGACTTCTGAAACTGTGGAAGTCTGGCGGTGTTTTTATTTGTCAAAATCTATATCCAATTCAATACCTCTCAGAATTATTTTCTGGATATCTGAAAAAAGTACTGCAAAGCGTTCCTCTGCTTCTAAGTAGTGTTTTAACAGTGAATTGTGGGAAATAATATTGTACAGATTTCTTAGGTTTTCTTCAGCTTCATCTGCAGACTTTCCGGAAAGTTTAAGCGTTTCTACCTCAATTTGTCTGCTTCTTAAGTCTCTTAGCATTTTTTCAGCCTGAGGGTCCTGTTTTAAACTCTCTTTGGCCCTTTTAAACTCTGTGTACTCGGGGCATTCACTTAAACTTCTTGCCAGCTGATGCGCAGCGTCATAGACGTTCATACAACAGCCTCCTTCACATTAATTGCCCAAATTAATTATAGCAAAAATTAACTGTTTTCCAAACTTTATTTTTTCAAATAGATTTTACAGATGATATATATTATACTGTTATAAGGAGGACATTTATGAAAATATGGGCTGATTACCATACACATACCAGATATAGTCACGGGATCGGGACTATCGAAGAAAACGTGAAGGCAGCCATTAAAAAAGGTCTTCGGACCATTGGAATTTCAGAACACGGGCCCGGCAACATAGGCCTTTCCATAAAGCTTGAAGACTTTTATAAGATGCGCCAGGAGATAGAGGTATTAAAGTCAAAATATAGAGATATACAAATACTTTTGGGTTGTGAAGCAAATGTAGTAAGCCTCGATGGCGATCTAGATATTCCCGATGACGTTCTTGCAATTTTAGATTATACCATGGTAGGGCTGCATCCTCTAATTTGGCCTCACAGCTTAAAAGATGGTATAAGTCTTCTCTTTGAAAATATCCTGGCTCGAGTTGTTAAAAGCAGCGGACTTTTGAAAAAGGTGATGAAACAGAACACTTTAGCTCTTATAAGAGCAATCAGCAAGAACAAAGTAGATATTATCACTCATCCAGGATTACATTTGCCCATAGATACTGCTGAACTTGCCCAAGCTGCGGCCCAGTATGGCACTGCCCTTGAGATAAACGCGGGCCATGGGTACATGACTAAAGAATATGTTAAGATTGCTAAAGCCCAAGGAGCAAAATTTGCTATCGGCAGTGATGCACACCATCCTAAGAATGTGGGCAACTTTAAAAGAGCCTTGGAAATCGCAAAAGAAGTGGGTTTAAATAAAAATGACATAATCAACGCTGAATAACTGAAAAATCAGGGCTAATGTAAAGGGGTGAAACATATGAATGATTTAAAATTGGTAATTATCACAGGCCTTTCTGGGGCAGGTAAGACACTTGCTATGAGAGTATTTGAAGATCACGGTTATTTTTGTGTAGATAATCTTCCCCCTGCCCTAATTCCTACTTTTATAGAACTTTGCAGTCAAAGCATAAAGCGGATTAACAAGATAGCTTTAGTTATAGATATTAGAGGTGGAGGTTTTTTTGATACCCTTTTTGAAAGTTTAAAGGAATTGTCAGACATGGGGTTTGACTATGAAATATTGTTTCTTGAAGCTTCTGATGAAGTTCTCATTAAAAGGTACAAAGAAAGTCGTCGACGTCATCCCTTGGCCCTTGAAGGCCGTATAGTAGAGGGAATAACTTCAGAACGACAAAAAATGTCAAAGCTCCGTGATGCTGCAGATTATATCATTGACACCTCTTTTAAAAAGCCTGCTGAACTTAAAGAAGAAATTCTCATGAGATTTATCGAGAGGGAAAAAGAAGAGCAGCTTATAATAAACCTTGTATCATTTGGCTTTAAACAGGGAATCCCCCTAGATGCTGACTTGATTTTTGACGTTAGATTTATACCTAATCCTTACTACATTGAAGACCTTCGTCCTTATTCCGGCAAAGATGCAAAAGTAAAAGACTTTGTAATGAAATGGCCTGAAAGCAGACAGTTTTTGAAGATGCTTTTTGATATGGTGCAGTATCTCATACCGTATTATATAAGAGAAGGCAAGGCCCAATTGGTGATAGGGATTGGCTGCACCGGTGGCAGACATCGTTCTGTTGCATTTACCAATGAAATTGCTGGAATGTTAAAAGCAAGTGGCCATAGAGTCATGGTGGATCACAGAGACATTGATAAGGATCGGAGCTGAAACTATGAATCCTAAAATAGTATGTTTGGGCGGAGGAACAGGCCTTCCCAATTTATTGAGAGGTTTAAAGCTCTATACAGATAGCCTTACAGCTATTGTAACTGTTGCTGACGATGGAGGCAGCTCAGGTATTCTCAGAGATGAGCTAAAAAT
>JAMNZY010000034.1 GCA_023622055.1 Bacillota bacterium | reverse complement strand
GATTAATGAAAAAGACATGGCTAAATCTTTTGCTGCCATGTCTTTTGCTAAGTCTGTTTTAGCTCAATGTGGGATTTACTACCTTCCTCCAGTCCAGGTCTCCCCGCTTAAGTCCCTTTATCAATATTTCTGCTGTAGCCATATTTGTAGCCAAGGGCACATTGTGCACATCACATACTCTCATCAGAGCATTTATATCCGGTTCGTGAGGCTGGGCAGTTAATGGATCTCTCATGAATATAACCAGGTCCATGGTCTCGCTGGCCACCATGGCACCAATTTGCTGGTCACCGCCTAAGGGGCCTGACTGAAATCTATGGACTTTTAAGTTGGTGGCCTCCATAATTCTCTTGCCAGTAGTACCAGTGGCATAGAGTGTGTGATTTTTTAAAATATCTTCATAAGCTATGGCAAAATCCACTAGCTTGTCCTTCTTTGCATCATGGGCTATAAGTGCAATGTTCATATAAAAACCTCCAAATCCCAAACCAATTTAGGCTTAACCCATGTTAAAGCTTTACCTTTATCTTACTATTTAAGTTGGCTTTTTTCAACAATATTTGTATAATATTATTGTGCAATTGTTCACTACTACGATTTAAAAAAGTGTCAATTGCGCCAATACTAAAAATATTTTTGGAAGAGGGTAAATATGACTGTAACTTTAGGTGAATTTTTACTTGACTTACTATCTAACCCTGCCCTAATTGTTACGGTAGCACTGACATTAGGGACCATCACCGTCAACGGATGGACCGATGCACCCAATGCCATTGCCACCTGTATTTCCACCCGTTCTATGGGACCTTCCGCGGCAATTATTATGGCAGCTGTATTTAATTTCCTGGGCGTATTTGTCATGACAATGTTCAATTCAAGAGTAGCTGAAACCATTTACAATATGGTGGACTTTGGAGGAGATGCCCATAAAGCCCTTATTGCCCTTTGTGCTGCCATGTTTGCCATTGTAGTATGGGCCACTGCCGCTTGGTGGTTTGGCATACCCACCAGTGAAAGCCATGCCTTGATAGCTGGAATCACCGGAGCTGCCATAGCCCTTCAAGGAGGTATCAGCGGCATAAATCCCGATGAGTGGATTAAGGTAGTTTACGGCTTAGGACTATCTTTGTTTTTAGGCTTTTTTTCCGGCTGGTTTGTAGTTAAAACAGTAGAAAATATCTTCAGGGGCTTTGACCGTAGAAAGACATATATCTTTTTTAAAAATGCCCAGATACTAAGTGCCGCTGGCATGGCTTTTATGCATGGTGCTCAAGATGGCCAAAAGTTCATGGGTGTTTTTATGCTAGGGGTTTTTCTTGCCCGAGGGCAGGCATTTGTCACCGAATTTGTCATTCCCCTGTGGCTGATTATTTTATGTTCCCTGGTTATGGCTCTGGGAACTTCCCTTGGCGGTATGCGAATTATTAAATCAGTGGGAATGGACATGGTGAAGCTAGAAACCTATCAAGGCTTTTCCGCTGATTTGGCTGGAGCTCTGTGCTTGTTTCTAGCTTCTGTGCTGGGATTGCCTGTCAGCACTACCCATACCAAGACGACGGCTATAATGGGTGTAGGTGCTGCAAGGAGATTATCTTCCGTAAATTGGGGAATAGTAAAGGAAATGATTTTGGCTTGGATTTTGACATTCCCGGGATGTGGGCTCATTAGCTTTTTACTGGCATCCCTCTCTATGAGATTGTTTTAACATGATCATTTAACAAAATATGGATTGGGGTCAGGATTATGCGTAAAAGAGACAACTATTATTTTGAAACCTTTGTTGAATTGGTGGATTACTCCTGCAAAGCTGCAGACTTACTGCATCAAATAATAACAGAGTACGATGCAGGACAGATAAAAGTTAAAATGGAAGAGATGCACGCCATTGAACATAGGGCCGATATGGCAAGGCACAAAATGATGGGAAAACTCCTTAAGGAGTTTATTACTCCCATTGATAGGGAAGACATTATGGCCATGGCAGATTCCATTGATACTTTAACAGATAGCATAGAAGATGTATTGATGCGGATGTATATGTACAATATCCGCGAAGTTACAGAATATGCCGAAAACCTCTCTGAGATTATACAAAAGTGCTGTTATTTGCTGAAAGAAGCCTTTATCGAGCTTCCTAATTTCCGCAAATCTAAAAAACTCCACGATCTAATTGTTGAAATTAATCGCTTTGAAGAACAGGGAGATGCCCTTTATACAGAGGCGGTTAGAGAATTATATTTGAGCAACAAACATCATAAAGACATTGTTGCTTGGGACAATACATACCATTATCTAGAAAAATGCTGTGACATGTGTGAAGATGTGGCAGATGTCATCGAAAATATCATAATGAAAAATACTTAAACTTAAGGGACTTAAAAAGGGGCGGCTAAAAGCCGCCCCTTTATTGCGCTTTGGCTAATGCTGCTCTTTTCCTTTTTTGTACTATATATCCGATAGCTAGTAGCGCCAATCCCATAATATCCGTCTGAAGTCCTGGAATAACCATCAATAATCCGCCTACAAAAAAGATTATCCTCTCAACAAATGATAAATCTGTTAGTAAGAATCCTTCCATGCCGGCGCCTACTCCTATAATTCCGATAATTGATGTTGCAATTATCAAGATTATATCTACGGTGTTTACATTTATCAACAGCATTTGGGGGTTGTATACGAAAATATATGGCACCAGAAAGGCCGCAATGGCCAACTTAGTAGCCTGTATACCTGTCTTTAGGGGATTTGCCTTAGCTATACCGGCGCCTACAAAAGCTGCCAGTGCCACAGGCGGCGTTACGTCTGCAATGATTCCAAAGTAGAAGACAAACATGTGTGCCGCTAAAATGGGAACATCCATCATAATAAGAGCTGGCGCGGCAATTGTAGACCATGGTAAAAATGAGAGTAAGGAAAAGATTGCCGTCTGCAAAATCTACTAATACTGAACCAAGTCTAAGACCCAAACCCGTAAGTGTCACAACACCTACTATAATACCTGCACAAGCTGTTGCAGCTACTACACCCAGGGCACCTCTAGCACCTTTTTCTAGGCCCTCAACTATATCAAAGAAACTAATGCGAGTGTTTTTCCTCAGCATGGCACATCCTATTGTAAGAAGTATAGCCACAAGAGCTGCCCTCATAGGGGTATAACCTTTTGCCAAAAGATATATCAATGCAATTAAGGGAACTAAAAGGTGGCCTCTTTCTTTAAGCACTTCTCCAATCTTTGGCA
>JAMNZY010000108.1 GCA_023622055.1 Bacillota bacterium | reverse complement strand
TTATGCTGTTTAATTTTTTTACTAGCTGCCAGCGTGTATTTGTGGCATTTCTTAGTTCGCTGTATATTCCTTTTGGTATATATGGTTCCATGTATCTGCCGTCTTTCATTAGCATTGCTATGGTTTTTGGGTCTTTGCGATCATTTTTGGTCGGACTGTTGTCATCTAGTTCTTTGGTTGTTTTGACGTGGTATGGATTTACTAATACGATTTTTATATTGTTTTCTTCTAGGTATTGTGCAAAGGTGAACCAATAGTGACCTGTAGGTTCCATGCCTACCATTACATGCTGTTTGTGGTTATTCGTTGCGATTTTTGTTATCCAATCTGAAAAGACTTTAAATCCCTGAATATCGTTGTTAAATTTTATTACTTTATCAAGTTCTATGCCTCTGTAATCGAAAGCTCTGGCGTAATGTACGTCGCTAGCGATATCTACGCCTATTATTAGCGTGTTTTCTGTGATATTTAAGTACCTCCTCTGTTATTTAAGGGTCATCTAGATGACGACACCTCGTATGTTAACAGGAGGTACTTATTTTTTCAACTTCGGTTTTATTTCATTACAGGAATGCTCCTTGTATGTAATAATGCGTAGACTATTAAGAAAACTTAAATGTCCATACATAAGACTATTTTGTCTTCAACGATTTAATTATATTAATCCTTTTAAAAACTTTCGTCTTAACTCCGGTTCAAATTTTTCTATGGCGTAGCGAAGCATGGTCCGGGGCATGGCTATATAATGTTCCTTCAGAAAATCGTATGCAACGTCAAAATCCCTCTTTCCGATTTCTCTCAGCATCCAGCCTACTGCTTTGTGTATCAGGTCATGGGGGTGGTTGAGCAAAATCTTGGCAATTTTTAATGTGTCTTCGAATTCCCCCTGCTTTATGAAGTAGAAGGTTGACATTATTGCAATTCTCTGCTTCCATAAATCCGGGGTCTGAGCCATTTCATACAATATGTATTTATCTTTATCCCATAAAAAGGGCCCTAGGATTTTTGGTGCTGATGCATCAACTAAATCCCAGTTGTTGACGGCCTTGATGTTTTTTAAATAAGTATTGACTATTTCTTCTCTTTCCTTTTCATCTTTTGCCTTCTCAAACTTGTGGACCAGCATAAAAAGGGCAGTAAGGCGGTACTCATGATAAGGTTCAGCAAGCAATTCTTCAATATCTTTAAGACTTACATCTTTATAGTACCTTCTGGCCACTTTTCTCTGATCTGGCACTACAATGCCTAAAAAGCGGTAAAATTTCCCCTACTACCTTTTTAATCATGCTATAGGGGTAGCACTACCTTTTTAATCATGCTATAGGGGTAGCCCCTTCTCTGTAAAAAAGCCACGATTTTTCTCATCTGATCTTTGGGGGCATCGTCGCGGTAGGTGCTGTTTAGTTTCTTTTCAGCAAGGTTTATACAAGCAGCAAGGGATTTTTCCTCGTCGAGAATTTCATCTAATACCTTTTGTATAATTTCCTTTGATATACCCTTTTGAAATAGTTTTTGTCTTATTAAACCTTCCCCACTTTGTTTTAGGTTCAGTTCATCGTTGACTAATGCTTTAGCAAAGGCATAATCATCGATATAGTTGTTCTTCTTTAGAAATCGGACCGTCTCTTCAATAATGTCCCTTTCATAACCCTTTTGGTCTAATCTGTTTCTAATTTCGTACTCGCTTCGAGCCCTATAACTCAAGAGTCTTAATGCACAGTTTTTAGCCTTACTCTGCTCTTCTGCTAATATGACTTCGTTTATATAATCCGTAGACAACTCTTTTCCCACAGTTAAATTGTGCAAGATCAACACGTCTTCGTGAACTCCAAAAGCAAAACTATTGTCAATATATACATTGAAACGGTTTTTGTTTTTCCTCTGTGGTTTAATTGCGGTGATTTTTCCCATAACAGCTCCTCTTTCAACTTATCTTTCTGATGGCACTCCTCCAAAGGCAAAATGACAGCTACTATAGTAAAATTTAATATAACAACTCTCCTTCCATCACTGTTACTGCTTTACCCGATATCAGTACTCTTTCCCCGGCAACTTGAACTTTTAATGCTCCACCCCGCTCCGAAGCTTGATAGGCGGTAAATGTTTCTTTATTGAGTTTTTTCATCCAGTATGGTCCTAAGCAGCAGTGGGCAGAACCGGTTACAGGGTCTTCCAATATTCCGATCCCCGGAGCAAAGAATCTGGAAACAAAATCATATTCTTTGGATTTTGCAGTTACAATAACTCCTCGCATGGGAACTTCCATTAGCTTTATAAAATCAGGCTTAATGTTTTTTACTATATCTTCTGATTCAACTTCAATTAAATAATCAAATATATTTTTTCCCACATAAATAGGCTTAACTCCAAGGGCTGATATTAGCTCTGCTGGAGGAGTAGCTTCTTTTTCAGTTGTTGCAGGAAAGTCTAGTTGAATCCAGCCTCCGCTGGTTTTGGCAACAAGCAGACCGCTTTTTGTATAAAATTTAGCTTCCTCTTCTTTTTTCAAATATCCCCTTTCCCACAAGATATGGGCAGCAGCTAATGTGGCATGGCCGCACAGGTCCACTTCAGAAGATGGTGTAAACCAGCGCAGGTTATATCCTTGGTCAGTTTTTAATAAAAAAGCAGTTTCAGACAGATTCATTTCTTTGGCCACATCTTGCATCCACTTATCCTCAACTTGCCTATCCAGGACACAGACAGCAGCAGGATTTCCTTTAAAGGGCCTTTCTGTAAAAGCATCTACTTGAAATATTTTCATATCTTTATCTTTCTCCTTTCATGGATTTATACATTTGCCATTATTTTTATTGCCAATAGGAAAAGTATATGAACAGGGTAAAAAGCTCGGTAAGAGAACCTGCTAATCTTAATTTCCGGAAAAAGACCCTGCAAATACCAAACAATTATTATACTGCCTAATATGCTCAGCTGTTGAATCCAAGAAAAGAAGAAAAAGTGAACAAGGTTGACAGCAAAGTGAGACAGCAGTATCATGGATGGTTTTTTCACAAACTTGTAAATTAATACCATCAAGACAGCATAAGAGCCGTATTCGAATAAGCCTGTAGCAAGAGTTAGGGTTAAGAAGGTTGATATGATAATGTGTGGGATGTTAGGTCTTTCAATTAGTTTAAGGATCATAAGACATACTGCAAGGGTGAATATGACATTTAGCCGGGCCTCGCCAAACAGTCTCATGTATATAGGTTGACTTACAAGGGCCAATAGTATTAGCCTCATGAGGTATTTTCGAAAGCACCTAGTGTGGTTAAAACCTCTAACCAGTAAGAAACAATATATCGGAAAAGATATCCGCCCTATAATCCTCAAAAAAATTATATCAGGGAAGAAAACTGCCCCCATATGATCTATCAGCATTGTTGCCATGGCAATTATCTCTAACATGTAAATACTCCTTTAGATGTCCAGTTTGTCAGTTTAACCTCTTGCGACTCTTGCCGGATACCATTTGGAAAACCACACTGTAAATAGCCCCATTAACAATTCCTGCAATACCTGCCCAAACTTTGTTTATTGGCAGTAGCACCCATAAGGCAATCCATTGTAATAAAAGGATATTCATATTGGTTTTTGGTTTTACGTCCGGGATGGATTTTTTAGTGCCAAAGTACTCATCCATTTTCAACATTGTTTCAATGTCGCCTAAAACCTTATACCGTTTTTCCATTAAAGCTTTCGCACCGTTAACTTTTCCCTCTGAAATTTGCAGCCACAACTCAAAGTCAACTTCAATTCTTGTATTGTATGATTTAAAATCATCAGTCTTAAGAATGCATTTTTCCTTACCTAAACAAAGCTGGTAGGTTTTATCAATGTCTTTTGTATAACTTTGTGGGTTGTATACTGCCGCCATTTGGCGCATGAAATTTAAGGATGTGTCCATTTGAGTGTTATTTTCGGCAGACTCATTAATATCCCAGCTGGCATTTGCCATTTGTACAAATACTTCTGGAGGATACAAACTCTATCCTCGCCTGTTTTGCGTAGTACAGATATTCAGATGTTCTACCTTCAAGCTGGGGTACAGAAAACAATTCACCTTCCGGACAAATTATCTTTGTAAGTTTATCCCCAAACATAATCTCAAATTGGCGAAGAAGGGCGTCGTAATTATTTTCTACAAATCTGCATTTTATCTATGCCACAGATGGCTCAAGGCTTAAGTATTTGCTTATGTAATTCCTGATTATTCGCCTCTTTAATCTCCATAGA
>JAMNZY010000193.1 GCA_023622055.1 Bacillota bacterium | reverse complement strand
TTTTTTTTCAAGTCCTAGAATTATATTCATAAAAATCTTACACCTTTGGAATCAGAAGACAGCACTTTATAGTGTGACTTTATGCCTTCTTGTGCAAAGATATCTACCATGTGTTGGCCCAATGCCTCAGCTCTTTCTTTTAAAGTTAAGCAAACTACAGTGGGACCAGAACCACTTAAAAATCCGGCAAAAGCTCCCTTTTCAGTAACTGTCTCAAGTATCTTATCCATGCCGGGAATTAAATGACTTCTGTATGGCTGGTGTAATTTGTCCTGGCAAAAAACATTCATGTTCGTTAAATCGCCTTGAGCCATTGCTGCAACCAGCATTGCGGTATGGCTGGTGTTGTATACTGCATCTTCAAACTTTACGGTTTTTGGCAGCACTTTCCTGGCATCCTCGGTCTTTAATTCAAATTCAGGTATACAGACCACAAAGCGAAGCCAATAGGGCACCGGGAAGGTTTTGTAAATCACCTTGTTTTCGTGGACAATTGAGAGACAAAAGCCTCCAAACATGGCAGGTACCACATTGTCAGGATGGCCTTCCATTTCGGTGCCGATTTGGACCAGCTCACTTGTATCTAAAATTTCACCCGCCAAGTGATTTGCGGCCATTAAACCTCCGGCAATGCAAGCGGCACTGCTTCCTAACCCCCTTGCCAAAGGGATATTATTTTCCAACACAATTTTTAAGGGCCGATCTATGTTTGCTCGTTTTAAAACTTGAGAAGCTGCCTGATAAACTAGATTTGACTCATCTAGTGGGATTTCTCCGGTTCCTTCCCCTTTTGCGTAAACCTCTGGTCTGTCAGAAAAATCTATTTCAATATAGTTATACAGACCCAAAGATGCACCTAAACAGTCAAAACCAGGACCGAAATTTGCCGTAGTTGCAGGTACTTGAACTTTTACCATATTCTCACTCCTACCCGTAAATTTCACTTTCTAATAAATCAATCTTTGCATCAAGTACTGTTGGTTCAACGCCGTTTTTAATAGCGGTATCAGGATCTTTTAATCCGTGTCCTGTAAGTACTGCCACAATCTTTTCTCCCTCTTTTAATACATTCTCCTTGCACATTTTTATTATACCTGCTACAGAAGCAGCAGAAGCAGGCTCTACAAAAACCCCTTCATATTTTGCAAGGATATCATAAGCTTCAAGGATTTCCTCGTCGGTAACCTTTTGAATTTTTCCGTTGGAACTTTCTGCTGCTTCCACTGCGGATTTCCAACTGGCAGGATTTCCTATGCGGATAGCTGTTGCGATGGTTTCAGGATTTTCAATGACCTTATTTTCTACTATAGGTGCAGCACCGGCTGCCTGAAAGCCCATCATTTTAGGCAGTTTGCTACACTTTTTAAGAGAATAATATTCTTTAAAGCCCTTCCAATATGCCGTAATGTTTCCTGCATTTCCCACTGGTATTGCAAGATAGTCTGGCGCATCTTTTAACTCATCACAAATTTCAAAGGATGCAGTTTTTTGTCCCTCTATTCTGTGGGGATTTATGGAATTGACAAGAGTAATTGGTCTTTTCTCTGAAAGCTCTCGCACCATTTTTAATGCATCGTCAAAATTGCCTCTAATTGCAATTACCTTTGCACCATAGGCTATTGCCTGGGCAAGTTTGCCCATGGCAATGGCACCATCGGGAATAAGCACTACACATTTTAGACGGGCTTTTGCCGCATAAGCTGCAGCTGAAGCAGATGTGTTGCCAGTGGAAGCACATATAACAGCAGTGGCACCATCTTCCACAGCTTTAGACACAGCCACCGTCATTCCTCTATCTTTAAAAGAACCTGTGGGATTTAGGCCTTCATATTTTAAATAAATCTCTGCCTTTGTATCTAGTAAAGCTTCAATATTTCTTGCTCTAATAAGGGGTGTGTTGCCTTCATTTAGCGTAATAATATTTTTTTTATCCTTAATAGGTAAGTATGAAAAGTAGTTGTTTATTATTCCTTTTTTTATGCTCACTTATGTTCTCCCTCCACTCTTATTACGGTAGACACTTCAACTACTTGTTCTTTATAAGTTTTTATTTCACAAAGGGCTTCCTGAAGATTTTTAAAGGGCACATCATATGTTACAATTACTATTTCAGCGGTGCCATTTATGATATTCTTCTGTATTACTTGTGCCAAACTTATTTGATTTTTGCCAAAGGCTCCAGCTATTTTGGCAAAAACACCGGGTTTGTCAAAGGCTCTAAGTCTTATGTAAAAACTTGCATGAGACTGTCCTGGATCCATTACATCAAAGTGATTAAAACACGTGCAGTAAAGTTTGCTGCCATTATTGCTCCTCTTTGTCTCCATAATATCAGCCACTACCGCACTGGCTGTAGGCATTTTACCTGCTCCTAAACCATAAAACATAACAGGTCCTACAGCATTTCCCTCAGCCATAAGGGCATTAAAGGTGTCCCCTACACTGGCCAAGGGGTGGTCTTTTGGCAATAACGCTGGTGTTACAGAAACTTCTACGGAATTCTCATGTTTCTTGCCCATGGCAATGAGTTTTATTACATGCCCCATTTCCTTGGCATACTGTATATCTGATTGGCTGATACTATCTATACCTTCAGTATAGACTTGGTCAGGAGTAATGCGAGTATTAAAGGCTATTGATGATAATATGGCCAGTTTCCGGGCTGCGTCAAAGCCCTTAATATCATCAGTAGGATCACTTTCGGCATATCCTTCCATTTGAGCTTCTTTAAGTGCTTCATCAAAACCTTTTCCCTTTTCTGTCATTTGACTTAATATATAGTTTGTGGTGCCGTTTAATATTCCCATTATCTTTGTTATCTCGTTTGCAGACAGACATTGTTTCATCGGTCTTATAATGGGAATACCACCGCCAACACTTGCCTCAAAGAGCAAGTTTACATCTTTTTTTGCTGAAATTTCAAAGAGCTCCTTGCCATGTTTTGCTACAACCTCTTTATTGGCTGTTACCACATGTTTGCCTCGATTTAAAGCTTCTCGAATATAAGTTAGGGCAGGTTCTTCCCCTCCCATAACTTCAACTATTACTGAAATCTCTTCATCTTCAATAATATCTTCAAACTTGTCGGTTATCTTTCCTTCCACCAAAGGTGTCCTTTGCTTGTTTAAATCTCTTACAAGGACTTTTTTTACATGTACCTCTTCTCTTAGCCTTTTAGCTATTATATTTTTGTTTTTTTCTATTAATTCAACGACACCTGTGCCAACTGTGCCTAAACCTAATATTCCAATTTGCATTTTCTCACTCTCCCCTTATTCTTGTGCTATTACATCAAGTTTTTGAACACCATCTTTTTGGCTTATAATTTCAAGGAGCTCTTCAACATTTTTATTCAAATTTCCTGTTTCAAAGGAAATAGTGACATTTGCCATATTTTGAACGGGTATATTCTGATTTATAGTCAATATGTTGCCGTGGGCCTTGGCAATCTCATCTAAAATGCTAGACAAAACACCAGGAGTGTGTTCTAAGATAAAGGAAATAGTGATAATCTTGCCCCTGCTTGCTTCATAAAAGGGAAAAATATAATCTTTATACTTGTAATATGCACTTCTGCTCATGCCCACAGCCTCTGTTGCCTCATTCACAGTTTTGGCCTTTCCGCTCTTTAAAAGCTCTTTAGCTTTTACTGTCTTTTTAAAGATCTCAGGCATAATTTCATCCTTAACGATGTAAAATCCGCCTTTTTTTACCAAAGGCACTTCCTCCCTTGTTGTTTTTATGGCATATACAAGTATTTGTGTATGGGAGACATTATAGCACAATATTTGATAAATAACAATACTGAATTTTTGTGTTATAATGTTTTTACTCAAAAGTTAATGGAGGGATATGCTTGCGCAAGATTATCTACAAACCTTATTTTTTATGGGCACTATTTTTCATCAACCTTATAGGTTCCATTTATGGTTTTTATTGGTATCATCAGCAATTATCAGAGACTCAAGGAATTTTAAAAATATTTGTCCCTGACAGTCCAACAGCCTCACTATTTTTCACACTAGCCCTTTTTATGATAATAAGAAAAAAGCCCAAACCATTTTTGTCACTAATGGCTTGTGGCTGGCTAATAAAGTATGGGCTTTGGGCTGTTATAATAAATACCCATTTTTATTTAATTGGCGGTGATTATACATTTACAAATTTCCATTTAACCCTTTCTCACCTTGGCATGGCAGCGGAAGGTTTTCTCTTTATAAACGATATTCCTTTTAATATATATCATTTAATCATTTTTATTTGCCTGATGATAATAAGCGATATATTGGATTATAAATTAGGGATACATCCGTGGCTCTTTGCTGAAAGTCAATGGACAATAGCAGCTTTGTCTATTGTTATACTTACAACATCGATCAGCATTTATAGTATCTGGCTTTATAAAAAGCGCTACTGACTGCTTTGGCTTTTAAGAAATTCGGGACAATCTTCTTTTAAGGGACATTTATCACACATAGGATTTCTAGCCCGACAAAGATTGCGCCCATGGCGAATTAACCAATGGTGTGCTTTTATCCACAAGGATTTGGGTACTTTTCTAGTTAAATCCTTTTCAACTCCTAATACATCTTTTTTTTGAGAAAATCCCAGACGGCGTGCCAATCTGTATACATGGGTATCCACAGCAAAAGCAGGTATGCCAAAGGCATTGGCCAAAATCACATTAGCTGTTTTTCGACCAACACCAGGTAGTGTTACCAAATCATCAAAGTTAGAAGGCACTTCCCCGTCGTACTTTTCTAAAAGCACTTTTGATGTTGCTATGATATTTTTGCTTTTATTTCTAAAAAGACCGCATTCTCTTATATCCTGTTCCAGTTCTTGCCTGTCTGCAGCTGCGAAATCCTCCGGCCCTTTATACTTTTTAAAGAGCTTTTCTGTAACCTTGTTAACCCTTTTGTCAGTGCACTGGGCTGCTAAAATGGTGGCAATTAACAACTCAAATGGATTATTGTATTTTAGAGCTGTACCAGCTTCAGGATATAATTCGCTGAGTTTAGATAGAATGCGGGATATTCGTTCTTGCTCTTTTTTGTCAAGCTTTTCCACATCTTTTGCCATAGCAATCTTCCTTATTTAAATACTAAGCAGCATATCTACTTTTTAACATCTGTTTTAAAATATCAATGGCTTTACGAAGTTGGATATCCTCTTGGGATGATAGCTTTTCACTTATGGCATCATTTAATGCTCTATAAAAATTGCTGTCTACAACACCTGTCACAGGAAGGCCAGCTCGTCTCTGCAGCGCCTTTACAGCTTCAAGGGTCCTGGGCCCAAAAACACCGTCAGGTTCAGCTTTAAATAAATCCAAGAATTTTAACCGCTGCTGAACACCTAACACTTCCAGGCCAATATTCCCATAACTTAGTGTTTTTTCCATGTTAAAAGGAGTAAAGTCTTTTATGGGGTTAGATTTGTCAGTTTCGACAACCACATCGGGTTCTATTCCAGTATTATTTATGTTTGTACCATTGGGAGTGGTGTAGTAAGCCGTTGTCAACTTGATACCGCCCAAAGAACCTAAGCTCAATGTCCGCTGCACCATACCCTTCCCAAAGGTCCGTTCACCTACTATAATTCCTGCTTTTCTGTCTTTTATTGCTCCTGCCAGAATTTCTGAAGCACTGGCAGAACCACCATTTACAAGTACAACCAAGCTAAAGGGAGAAGGATCTGAATCTGATAAATAAGACTGGGTTCTCCCCTCTTTAGATACTATATTTACAATAGGCCCCCGGGGGACAAAGCGCTTGGCAACTTCCACTGCTTGGTCAAGATAACCACCGGGATTGTTTCTAAGGTCAAGGACTATGCCTAGAACACCGTTTTTAGAAAAAACATCTAAAGTTTTGTCCAGATTTTCAACTGTATTCTCATTAAATTCATTTATCTTGATATAGCCTATACCTTGTCCCAAAACTGTGTACTCAACGGGATTGATCTTAATAATATCCCTTTCCACTTCAAATTTTAGTGTTTCTCCATCGCGAATAACACCTATATTGACTTTAGTCCCCTTATCGCCTTTTATCCGCTTTGTCACTTCAGCAGTAGAAAGCCCTGTTATATCACTTCCATCAATTTCCACAATTCTATCTCCAGCTTTAATGCCAACCTTTTCTGCAGGGCTACCGCTTAAAACAGAAACAACGGTTATGTATTTATCCTTCAAAGTTATTACAACACCAATGCCCCCAAAATTACCACTGGTTGATTCAATAAATTCTTTGAATTCACTGGGAGTATAGTACTCAGAATAGGGGTCGTCCAAGGCTTCCACCATGCCTTTAATGGCACCTCTTAACAATTCCAGGTCATCAATGTCATTTACATAATTGGTTTTTAAAAAGTTTTCCATCTGAAGCAAAAAATAAATTTCATCCGGAATTTTTCCAGTGGCAGCCGCAGCTTGACCATATGTAACAGGATTTGCAACAAATATCAACACTAAAACAATTGCAATACAGAGCTTATAAATACTAAAACTTTTTTTCATGTAATAAACCTTCCTCCGGGTAATTTTGTCTATATTTTAACATAAAACGCTGTGGTAGTGTTAGTATATTTTTGCTTCTGACACCAATTGGTCCATAAGCTGTTTTACTGAAACAATTTCATCGATTTTGGAGACATTAGTTCCAGCAAAGGCAAAGCCTTTATCAAGATTTCCTCTTTGAGCATTTATTAAAGCATCTGCTATGCAATAAGGGGCCTTAACGGGATTACAGGGTTTTAAACAATTGCACAGGCAGCGAATTGGCTTTTTCTTACCTGCTGCTACATCTGTCAAAAACTCATTTTTTATTGCTCTTCCTATCATTCCCACAGGACTTTGAATAATTTGCACATCCTCCTGTCTTGCATTTATGTAAGCCTTTTTGAATTCCTCTGAGGCATCACATTCATGGGTTGCTACAAAACGGGTGGCCATTTGAACACCTGAAGCTCCCATCCTCATGAATTCTGCTATATCCTTGCCAGTGAAAATTCCTCCTGCGGCAATTACAGGAATATTTTTTTTGTAAATTTCTTCAAAAGGTTTAATAGTCTCCAACACATCTTTTAACAAGTTATGCAGCTGAAATTTAGGTTTCTTTATATCTTCTTCTTTAAAACCAAGATGCCCTCCTGCTAAAGGGCCTTCCACCACAATAGCATCAGGTATAATACCGTAGTTCTTATGCCAGTTTTTGCAGATAACTGCAGCCGCTCTGCCAGAAGAAACTATGGGCACTATTTTAGTAGATGTGCCCATGGTAAATTGGGGTAATTTCAAAGGGAGTCCTGCACCTGCAAAAATTATATCAATCTTCTGCTTTACTCCTTCGGCAACTATCTCTTCAAAGTTGTTCAAAGCCGCCATGACATTTATACCTAAAACCCCGCCTTTTGCTATATCTCGGGCTCTTTTTATATGGGTTCTGAGGGCTCTCAAATTTGCTGCCATTTTATTTTTCAAATAATCCGGCTCATTAAAACCTATTTCCACAGCAGATATTACACCAATTCCTCCGTTTAATGCCACATTTCCTGCGAGAGTCGAAAGGGAAATTCCAACTCCCATGCCGCCTTGCACAATGGGTACCTTTGCTACAAAAGGCCCTATTTTAAGCTCAGGTAAATCCATTTTGAACCTCCTGTTATCTACTGTTAGTACCTGGTACTAAGTCTTTGTTCTATTATATACTTTATGTAAAAAAAAGAAAAGAGAAATATTTATTTAGTTCTGTTTGTTACTAAAGACGAGATATTTGCCAAGACTTTCTTAATTGGAATATCAGGAAGTTCGGCAATGGATTGCTGAGCTTTCTGAACATACTTTTCTGCTACGCCCTTGGCATAATCTAAGCCTCCGGAGTTTTTTACTATTTCAATGGCCTCTTCTATCTCTTCTTCATCTGCACTCTTATTGGCAAGGATTTCCTTGAGAAACTCCCTTTGTTTTGAATGTTTTAAAGCATAAATTGTGGGTAATGTAATTACTCCTTCTCTGATATCAGCCCCTACAGGTTTTCCCAGTTTATTATTATCACTGGTAAAGTCCAACATGTCATCTACGATTTGAAAGGCTATGCCCACATTCATGCCATATTTATGTAAAGCTCTCACGGTTTTTTCTGGAGCTTTTGAAGCCCTTGCCCCAAGTTCAGCACTCAAAGCAAACAACATAGCCGTTTTTCTTCGAATCCTAAATATGTAATCTTTAAAAGTGAGCTCTGTGTTGAAAAGATCCTCCCTTTGTTTGAGCTCACCCTCACATATCTGGTACATTACTTTAGCAACTATGCGCAGTAAGTCAAAATGCTCCGAATAGGCATATAGTTCAAAAACCTTACTAAATAAAAAGTCACCGGCAAATACTGCAACATCCTTCCCTAAGCGGGATTGAATGGTGGGTATTCCCCGCCGCAGTGGTGAATCGTCAATAATATCATCGTGTATTAATGTAGCTGTATGTATAAGTTCCACTGAAACTGCCAATTGTCTGACATTTTCGAAATCATACTGGCCAAATCTGGAGGCTGCTAAAACCATAGCCGGTCTTAATCGCTTTCCCCCAGCAAGAATCATCTCTTTCAGAGGTTGTTTAATAAAGTTTATATCA
This sequence comes from Bacillota bacterium, assembly GCA_023622055.1. GTDB lineage: Bacteria > Bacillota > Thermosediminibacteria > Thermosediminibacterales > Tepidanaerobacteraceae > DTU063. The sequence continues at coordinate 5,599 of JAMNZY010000193.1, read as the reverse complement.
GTATTCACCCAGGCCAACAAGTCTTCTTCTAAAATTAAGAGCTCCTCTTCAATCTCCCCAAGAATTTTTTTGTACACCTTATCACCACACCTAAAACTAAAGTCTAAAAATGTAGACATTATACATATCTAGTATAAGCATTTTGTTTAAAAAAGTCTACACTGTAATTCTCTGTCTTTCCCAGCAGCAACTGGAGAGATTAAAATAGTCCACAAAAAAAGGATAAAAAATGTAATTGTCTAAAGGACTTTTCAAACTAAAAACGAAATTATTACAATATACTTTTTCCAAAATCATAAAACTTCTACCTTTATTGTCCGTCTAATAATATAAATTTAATGTATTAGGGAGGTTTTGATTTGCCGATAGTACGCCTAGATAACATATCCCGCAGTTACAAAAACGGCCAGGTTCTCATTGAAGCTTTAAAAAATATTAACTTGAGCATTGAAGAAGGTGAATATGTTTCCATAATGGGGCCTTCCGGCTCGGGTAAATCTACACTGCTCAATATTATTGGCTGTCTTGACAAACCCACATCTGGAATATATGAAATTGCAGGCAGACGTGTTGAAAAAATGGGAGACAATGAGCTTGCTGATATAAGAAATCAGTTGCTGGGATTTGTTTTTCAAAGTTTTCACCTGTTGCCAGATTTAAACGCTTTAGAAAATGTGGAGCTGCCCCTTATTTATCGGGGTTTGGGAGGTAGAGAACGTCGCAGGCGCTCTATTGAAGCACTAGAATCTGTAGGTCTGGGCCAACGCCTATATCACAGGCCATCTCAACTTTCGGGGGGTGAACAGCAGCGAGTGGCCATCGCTCGTGCAATTGTAGGTAATCCCAAAGTCATCCTTGCTGATGAGCCAACAGGGGCTTTAGACTCAAAAACCAGCGAAACCATAATGGAAATATTTTGCAAGTTAAATAAGGAACGGGGTATAACCATAGTCCAGGTTACCCATGAAAAAAGTATCGCTCTATATGGCCAAAGAATATATCACTTACTGGACGGAAAAATAGAGCGGGTTGAAAATATTGCAGGATAAACTTTATTTAGGAGGGTCATAAATGGCACAGCGCATTTTAATGATAGCTTTGATAATAGTAATAGTTATTGGCGGTGGTTTTTATGCTTATAGGGAACTTGTACCACCACCTGTTCAGGAGACACAAGGCCCGGTTTATTCCACAAAACCAGTAATCAGAGGAGATATTACCGTTGGAGTAGAAGTCTCCGGACCTTTAAATCCTTCCCGAAGCGGCGCTATACAAGCCCCTGGCGGTAGAAACTACTATGAAATGCCATCTAGCAATATTCAATACACCCTCGTGGAAATTTTGGCAGAAGAAGGCTCTGCCGTTAAAATGGGGGAAGTTATTGCAAGACTTGCAGCCCCTGAACTTCAAAATCAAATAAAAAATGCGGAAAATGAACTGGAAAATGAAAAAAGATTTCTATCTGATTTAACAGGTCTGCCTAAAGAACGATTATATGAAATTAATCCAGCTCAAGGTGTGATCCTCAGGGCACCTATAGATGGCAGAGTTTCAGGGCTATCGGTTTCTGAAGGCAAAGAGGTTAAACAAGGTCAAATTGTAGCAAGAATTGTAGATGATTCACATTTTAAAATCAATGCAAAGGTCTATCCAGATGAGTTTGCCCATATAAAACTTGACCAGGAATTGGCCTTACGCTTTTCCATATTTGATGGAGTATATTATGGTAAGGTTACAGATATAAATCCTAACCCAGTTCCCGACGGTGATGAGGAAACTCCCTCAAAAAGCTTTGTCTACTGGATTACTGTAGAAGGAAAAAATCCTGGCCTCGTGACACCAGGCCTTGAGGTGTACGTTGGCATACCCAGTTCAAATAAAAATCCTTCACAAGTGCTTTGGTTTGCAAATCCCGCCAAAGTTGACAGCTTTGTCAGTGAAGAAAGGGTTCTGTCTACTGTAGAAGCCATGGCTACAGAAGTTCACGTGAGAGAAATGCAAATGGTGAAAAAAGGCGATCCCATTGTTTCTTTATCCGGCTCTGACGTTCAACAGACTTTAGAGGAAAGATTAGAAAAGATAAGAAATAAGGAAATGGAGCTGGCTGACCTTTACTCAAAGGTAGGTCAAATGGAAGTGAGAGCTCCAATGGACGGAATAATAGCTAGATGGGATACTCAAATAGGCGCTCAAATACAGCCTGGCGAATGGATGGGATATGTTTTTAACACAAGTGATATGAGTATGTGGGTTGAAGTTGATGATATCGATGTACTTATGATAAAACAAGGTTCCCCTGCCACTGTCACCGTTGAAGCCCTCCCAGGTGAAACCTTTGAAGGAGTAGTGGAACATGTGGCCACTATGGGCAAAGACATGCAGGGAATTACCCGCTTTGGTGTGGACATTCGGGTAAAGGGCGGTGCTGAACTTAGACCTGGTATGCAGGCCAGTGCATATATCGATGCAGGAAGCGCCCAAGATGTGCTGCTCATTCCAGTAGAGGCTATTTTTGAGGAAGATGGGGTACAAAAAGTGGAAGTTCTAAATCCAGATGGCACCACAAAGGCAGTAACCGTTAAACTGGGCTTGATGAACGACAGGTATGCAGAAGTTAAAAGTGGTCTACAAGAGGGAGAGCTGGTTATAACTGGCAGCAGTGCTGATTTGCTTCCAAGTCAGCATATTGGAAACAAAAACTCCCTTTTACCTTCCAAAGACACTGATAACAACAATGAAGAGCAAAACGGGCCCGCTGCCAATTAAGGAGTGGATAATATGAAATCATTGCGGATATTTCCGATGCTTACGCGTTTGTGGTTTGCCGCCAGAATGGCAGCTCACGGCATCCTTGCACATCCTTTGCGCTCTGCCCTTACCATACTGGGAGTAGCAATAGGTGTAACTTGTGTTGTCAGTTTAATGGGTATAGGTGAAGGTGCAAGACAGGCAGTTGTGGCTCAATTTGAAAGTCTTGGCTCAAATGTCATTGCAATTAAAGCAAATGACCCTTCAGTGGAATTTGACCCAGATGAGGTACAGGATTTAGTGGAGCGGGTTGATGGAATGGATATGGCTACACCGGTTGTCCGCACAAATGCAGTTATGCGTTGGCGAAGGGCCCGGGGCACAGTAGATATAATCGGAGTAAACAGCAAGTTTCCTGAAATAAGGGACAATGATTTGATAGCAGGCCACTTCTTTACAGAATTGCATGTGTCTCAAAGGTCTCCTGTAGTTGTCTTAGGGTATAATATGGGAGCAGGCTTAATGGGCGGTAGAAATCCAGTAGGACAGGTAATTAGTCTAAATGGCAGGACCTTTAGAATAGTGGGAGTGCTGGCCCCTAAAGGGCCAGGCAAAGCCGATGATATTGATGATAAAATAGTTATACCTTATACAACGGCACTTAGAATCGCTGAAAGAAAGACGGTAGATGAAATATGGGGAAAAGCTAATACACCTCAGGAAGCTGATTTAGCCGTAGTACAGCTGGGTAGAATTTTCAAAAGAAAATTAGGTCTTGACCAAAGCGCCCCTACTACTTCGGGAAACCAGAACCAAAACCATACATCTGAAGATGTAATGGAAGTTGAAAGAACTGATGTTAAAAATCCCATTGTTTCCACCAGTCAGGATTTAATAACCATAACAAACCTGAATCAGTTAGTGCAAGAGGCAGACCAAGCGAATCGAGTTATGACTCTGCTGCTGGGGGGAATTGCGGCAGTTTCCCTTTTAGTTGGCGGTCTGGGAATTATGAATATTATGCTGGTGGCAGTAACCGAGCGCACCCAAGAGATAGGAGTGCGTCGAGCCCTTGGAGCAAAGCAGCTTGATTTGCTGGTACAGTTTCTCCTAGAAGCCCTGTATGTTAGCGGTATCGGCGCCATAGCCGGCACTGCCGGCGGAATCTGGGGTCTAAATGTCTTTGCTCGCCACGGATTTCAAACCGCCATAAGCTTTGATGCCATAAAAATTGCAATAGTTGTGGCTCTGACTTCCGGCCTTCTCTTTGGAATATATCCGGCCGTTTCAGCATCTTCTGTTCCTCCAATAGAAGCCCTCAGACGGCAATAAAAAGCCGGTATCGGGCTTGACCAAAAAACCAAGTCTGATACCGGCACTTAATTTTACTTAATTTTGTTTTAAAATTTTAGCAATCAAGTGGCCCTTGTCAAGTTTAATACCTGCATTTTTAGCTTGTTTTATCAGAAAATCAAAGTGCTTTATTGCAGCTTGTTTTCTCGCTATGGCCAAATCTACCGCATCAGGATCGTTTTGAGCCCATTGAAAAGCTTTTTCCGACAAATTGATTTCTAAGATAGCTTCTTCTATTTCCCGGATTAATTTTTCCTCACGCTCTTTGCTGCTATCATGACTTTGGGTCATGATGACCTCCTCCTGATAAGATTGTAGTATATCCTATGCAGGAAGGAGGAATTATTTGCTGCTATCACACATAAAATTAAAATCCATTATTCAATTTACATAATTTTCCTATCACTAGTAGGCTGTTCTTTCAACTTCTACATCAAATACTTCCCCATTGCGCTCTATAGTCAGTTTTACTTTGGTGTCCCCTTTGCCCATTATTCTGAATCTAGCTTCTTCCAAACCGTAATCCATATCCTCAAAATCCACTCCATTGACAGCTATTACAATATCTCCGGGCAAAAGTCCTGCTTTTTCTCCAGGCGTTCCCGGTATACATGCTCTTATTGTTAAATTCCCTTCTTCATTTCCTTTTAGAAATACACCTATAGTACCTTCATTCAGTTTGTCGAAAAGAACTTCGTCTTCTCTATTCCATAGAAGCTCTATATAACTAATTTTGTTTTCTGTCACAAAAAGTTTTGCAGTGTAGCCCAAGCCTTCAAAGCCATCTTCTGGATTTAATTTTGCTGTCAATCTGGTAAAATAGTCGTTGGCTTTTCCTTCTACTTGCCAGACATTGTCTGAAAGCTCAATTAGAGTGCTTTCATCATTTTCCAAGGTTCCTTCATATTCCATCAAGTAGTTCATTTCATAGGCAAATTCTTCCATAGATGTATACATATCAAAATATCCGTCCATATAGTTTTGGACAAAAACCACATTTTCTGCCAAAAGTTCTGCTACTCCCTGAAAATCTCCTCTGTTTATGGCCTTGACAAAGTTTTCGGCTATGTTTCTTTCCTCATCCACTTCCGAGAAGGCCAAAAAAGCCTTAAATTCCTGGCCGGCACCAACAGTTGTCGGCATTGGCTTTTCTTTGCCGTCGGCATCGGCCCTCACCTTGAAGAAGTAGGGGCCAGATTCCGGTATTGTTTTATCATAAATTGTCAAGGAAACCTTATCTCCTTTTTGGGCAGTAATACCTGTTACTTGTACTTTTTGTCCATTATAGAGGGTATCAGCCTCTGCCAATGTTTTTTCTACCCCATTGAGCATCACTTTATCTTGGCCTGCTGTAAAGGCAATTTCTTCTGGTAAACTAAATTCCACACTGCCTTCATTAAAGTCAGCACCTAAGGTATATGTGATAGTAAAGGTTTGCTTACCGCCTGATTTGGCACTTACAAATCCTCTACCCCAAGTGGGAATTTCCTCGTAGTCT
>JAMNZY010000119.1 GCA_023622055.1 Bacillota bacterium | reverse complement strand
TCATTTTCTGATTTTGACATGACTGTCCCTCCTTGAAAAATATATAGAGCATGTGGTTTATATTTTTTACTAGTATATTATGTGGATAGAGTATTTTCGGTGCCAAACTAGATTCACTTCACTGTATTTTAAAGTAGGTTAGGTGTGTATATGACAAAAAAGTTGCACAATTGTGTTTGTCAAAATTTAAAAGAAATATTTGTTTTTATAGGCACGGCTAGTAATATAAGACGGCCTACAGAAAAATATTTGCAAGAAACAAAGACAAGGATCGAAATATATCTTGATTTAATTTCGGGAGATATACATAAGCAGTTGGACATGAAAAACAGGATGTTGGACGTAAGTAGAATCACACTCAGTGCATGAGCTCTACAATAAAGATTAGATACCACCTTAAGCTTTGGCTGAGAGAAGAAAAAGAAGTGCTTGACCTTTTTTTAAAAGAAAAGATATAATATTACAAAATTAATATTTTCTATAAAAAACAAGCTGTCATTTTGCTCCCTTTAGTTTCAGCTTGCAAAATGACAGCTTATGTTGTATTTCTATGCACTCGGGAAAAGGCCTTCTACACTTAAATAGCGCTCTCCTGTATCTGGCAGTACTGTAACTACAAGTTTTCCCTGACCCAAATCTTTTGCCACCTTTTGGGCAGCATGAGCTGCGGCACCTGAAGAAATACCGGCTAAAATTCCCTCCTTGGTTGCCAGTTGTCTTGCAAAATCAAAAGCATCTTCATTGGAAACAGTAATTATATCATCAATTAAATCAGTATCCAAAACCTTGGGAATAAAGCCAGCACCGATTCCTTGAATTTTGTGGGGAGCAGGCGAACCACCTGATAGTACTGGAGATGATGCAGGTTCAACTGCAAAGATTTTCACATCAGGGAGTTTGGATTTTAAAACTTTGGCAACTCCCGTTAAAGTACCTCCCGTTCCTACAGTTGCTACAAAGGCATCTAGTTTACCATTGGTTTGATTTAATATCTCCTGAGCTGTAGTTATTTCATGGACAGCTGGATTGGCAGGGTTGTCAAATTGTAATGGCATAAAGTACCCGTGAGTCTTTGCAAGTTCTTCTGCTTTTTTTACAGCCCCTTTCATACCTTCTCCAGCTGGTGTAAGGACAAATTCTGCGCCGTATGCCTTTAAAAGCCTTCTCCGCTCTATGCTCATGGATTCAGGCATTACTAATATCAATTTGTATCCCTTGACTGCGCAAACCATGGCAAGGCCTATGCCGGTGTTGCCGCTGGTAGGTTCAATAACTGTAGAACCAGGTTTGAGGATTCCCCTATCTTCAGCGTCTTTTATCATATTTAAAGCGATACGGTCCTTTACGCTGCCTCCTGGATTAAATGATTCAACTTTTGCTGCTATAGTTGCTCCATTTTCAGGGGATAGCCGATTTAGTTTAACCATAGGAGTCATACCAATTAAATCTAAAATGGAATTGGAAATGTTTCGGATATAATCCATTTCACGACCTCCTTGTAATATACTTTTAAACAAAAAATTATTGGAATAATTGTATCACCAACATTGAATTATCTCAATTCTTTTTTTAAAATAAGTGAAAAAATTTTTGGAGGAGATGTCTATGAAAATTATAAAAAGTGCCGGGAAGAGAACAGCAGAGGATGTGGATATCAGGCAACAAGTTTTTACTATTTTAGAAGATATTCGGAGTAAAGGAGATGAAGCTCTAGCTAAATATTGCAGAGAACTTGATAATTTTATAGGCACTGTTAGAGTTACAGATGATGATATAAAAAAGGCTTATGATAGTTTAGAGCCACAGGTTGTAAGAGATATTGAGTTTGCCGCCGATAGAATAAGGAGATTTGCAGAAATACAAAAAAAATCTATTTGTGAAGTGAAGGAAGAAGTCTCACCAGGGGTAATTTTAGGCCATCGCATTATACCCATTAATTCCTGTGGTGTTTATATCCCGGGAGGCCGCTATCCGCTTCCTTCTTCAGCTCTAATGTCCATAATTCCGGCAAAAGTGGCCAATGTGTCTAGAATAGTTGCCTGCTCTCCGCCGGATAAAAAAACTGGAAGTATTCACCCGGCTACTTTAGTGGCCATGAATGTAGCCGGTGCTGATGAAATCTACTGTATGGGAGGGGCCCATGCAATTGGAGCCCTTGCTTATGGAACAGAAACAATAAAAGGAGTGGATATGATAGTAGGTCCTGGGAATATATGGGTAACAGAGGCGAAACGTCAGGTTTTTGGAACTGTGGGAATAGACTTTTTAGCAGGCCCCAGTGAAGTGTTAATTATCGCTGATGAGACGGCAAATCCAGACTTTGTAGCTGCTGACCTGTTAGCTCAGTCAGAACACGATCCCAATGCCAGGGGTATACTAATATCCTTATCGGAAAACATGGCATCAAAGGTCCTCTCAAGTTTGGAAATACTTTTGACCGACTTAAAGACTGCAGACATAGCAAGAAAAGCTTGGGAGGACAACGGTGAAGTCTTTGTGGCAGACTCCATGGATGAAGCTATAAAACTTGCCAATGAAATAGCGCCGGAACACTTGGAGCTTTGCGTAAAAAATCCGGAAGATGTTGTGGACTCATTGCACAATTACGGTTCCCTTTTCATTGGCAACTATGCTGCAGAGGTATTTGGAGATTATGTTTCGGGCACAAACCATATTTTACCCACCATGAAAGCAGCCAGGTATTCTGGTGGGGTATGGGTAGGCACCTTTTTGAAAGTGGTTACCTTCCAAAAAATAACCAAAGAAGGTGCAGCAGAATTGATTCCTGCGGCAAGTAATTTAGCGGAGACAGAAGGTTTATTTGCCCATAAATTAGCAGCAGATATTAGGCTCCAAAAATAAAATTTTTTCAAGTTATGCTGGGCAACTTTGGGTAGATAGACTAAACTTAAAAAAATACTGGTCAAAATGAAAAAAGTTTGATAAAATATTATCAAACCAATGGCAGAGTAGATAACTTGCGTTAAGTGCTAAGGGATGGGACGTTGCCCTTAGACGAAAAGCTTTTAAAAGCTTGCGATAAGTTATCGCGTTCGCTGTCACATCAGAGGAAGCCTTTTTCCATTGGTGTGGCAGATTCTGCCCGTAGAAAAAATGGAAGGAGGCTAATTTTATGAAAAAACTTTCAACAAGAGAGCTTGTGTACTTGTCATTTTTAATTGCTCTCAACATTGTGCTTTCAAGAGTGGCCAGCATAAGAATAAACATTGGATTGGTGGAAGGAATAAGAATAGGCTTTGGAGATTTTCCCGTTATAATGGCTGGTATTATGTTCGGGCCTGCTGCTGGAGGTATAGTAGGAGCAATAGGAGATATGATTGGATATTATATAAATCCAGCAGGAGCATATATGCCCCTAATCACTTTTTCTGCAGCATTAAAAGGCGTAATACCGCCCTTTGTTTTAAAGTTTACAAAACGGCCAGATTACCCGCTGTGGCAGTTGATTACAGCCATAGGCATAGGCCAGATAGTAACATCAATTATTTTGACTCCATATTTTTTGCAGCTAGCTTTTAATATACCGTTTTTCGCCACACTGCCTGCAAGGATCATTGCCCAAGGCATCAATGTGCCGGTTTATGCTATTTTGGCTCAAAGAATAAAGAAGAAAGCAGATGTTTTGTTAAACTACAGCCCCTGATGGGGCTTTTTTTATTGACTTCCAGTGGTATAATATTATATATTACAATATTTTGAATTGGAATATAAAAGTGGAGGTATTTATGAAGGAGGACAAACTTAAACTAAGGCGAAAAATTTATAGGCTTGTGGCAGAACATGCACGGAAATTGGACACTTTGGAAGATGTTTATGAAGCTGTAATTGACAATGTAGGTGAAGATGTAAGCAGAGAAGAAGCTGAGTTTAGGGTCAGAGCTGCTTTGGGCACTTTTGAAAAAGGAAAATTTCCAGAAGAAGTGGATTTCCCCTTTATTTCTATAGTTGAAAAAGCATGCATAGGTTTTAAAGATGATTGTTCCTGCATTGATGCCTGTGGGGCAGAGGCTATTTCAAAAAGTGATGAAGAGGGCAGGCCTGTTCTTGATATTGGCAAGTGTCTTTCCTGTGGTCTTTGCATAGTAGCCTGTCCTGAAGGAGCCATTACCGACAAAGCAGAAATTGCTCAGACCATAAATTTGATTAAAAAGCACAAAAGGGTATATGCCATATTGGCGCCGGCTTTTTCCGGTCAATTTGGCCCAGATGTAAGTGAAGAACAGATCAAATCTGCCCTTTTGATGTTAGGCTTTTATGATGTAGTAGAAGTGGCGCTTGGGGCAGACATGATAACAGTGAAAGAAGCAGAGGAATTTTTAAAGCGGATGGAACGAGGCGACACATTTATGATTACTTCTTGTTGCTGTCCGCCATTTGTCCGCTTGGCCAAAGGTTTTAAACCAAAGATAGCGGGTATGGTTTCAGATTCAGTTTCACCTATGGTGGCGGTAGCCAGATTTATAAAAGCTGAAGACGAAAATGCAAAAGTTGTTTTCATAGGCCCATGCATAGCTAAAAAAACAGAGGCTAAACTACCTGAGTTAAAAGATGCTGTAGATTGTGTATTGACTTTTGAGGAATTGGAAGCAATTTTCGATGCTTATAAACTCGATCTAAGGAAAATCCAGGTTGAAATTCCTGTTACTGACGCCTCCCACGATGGCAGAATATATGCCCATACGGGAGGAGTATCCACAGCAATTACATCAAGTATAAAAAGATTAGCTCCTGATATAGAAGTTAAGATACGCCACGGCAACGGCATTAAAGAATGTAGGCAAATTCTCGATGCCATTGAACAGGGAGAAATAGACGCCAATTTTGTAGAAGGTATGGCTTGTATTGGCGGCTGTGTAGGTGGGCCAGGCAAGCTTGTAGACCCTGAGGCGGGAGCTGCTGCCGTTGATGCCTTTGCCAAGAAAAGCCCTGTGAAGAATGCGGTCTCAAATGAAGCAGCAAATATATTAGTAGAAAAGTACAAAGACAAGGTGGAACTTAATTCTGCTAAAATGTGAGGGGGGTTGGAGTGAAGCCAAAGGTACTTGTAACAAGAAATATTCCTCGTGAAGGGTTAATAGAGCTTTTTCAAAAATGTGATGTAGATTATCACAACTCTAATGAAGTTTTGCCTAAAAGGGAGTTATTTAAGAGAGTAAAGGAGATTGACGGCCTTCTTTGTGTGGGTGTAAGAGCGAGTGAAGAGCTTATGGAACATGCTCCAAGGCTTAAGGTAATCAGCAATTACGGAGTAGGTTACGACAATGTAGATGTTAAAGCTGCTACCAGGCGGAAAATCATAGTTACAAATACACCTGATGTAGTTACCGAAGCTACGGCAGAATTGACTTTTGGCCTTATTTTAGCAGTAACCCGACGGATAGCAGAAGCCAATAGTATCCTGAAAAGCAATACACCTTTTCGCTGGGGGCCAATGCAATTATTAGGTTTTGAGTTAACAGGCAAAACTTTGGGAATCGTCGGTTTTGGCCGCATTGGTCAATCAGTGGCACGTCGAGCCAAGGCTTTTGGCATGAATGTTATATACTATAAGAGAACACCGCGAGATAAAAGTGTTGACATATCTGAACAGTATCATTATAAACCTTTAGAGCTGCTGCTTAAAGAGTCTGATATTGTGAGCATCCATGTGCCTTTGACAAAGGAATCTTATCACCTGATTGGAGAAGAACAATTGTCTTTAATGAAAAAAGGTGCTTATCTTATAAACACTGCCAGGGGACCTGTGGTAGACGAAGAAGCATTGGTAAAAGCCTTGAAGAGCGGCCACTTAGCTGGTGCCGGTTTAGATGTTTTTGAAAGGGAGCCTCACATACATCCGGAACTCTTAGAACTTAAAAACACAGTGCTTACCCCGCACATTGGGACTTCTACTTTAGAAACTAGAACTGCCATGGCAAAAATGGCAGCTGAAAATCTAATTGCTGCTCTTGAAGGAAGACAACCACCAAATATAGTAAACCCTGAAGTTTATAAATAAAAGTTAGTGAGAAGGAGAAATGGTATGAGCTTACTCGTAAAAGCCCTTATAATGGGAATAGTTGAAGGTCTCACAGAATTTTTGCCAGTTTCTTCTACAGGCCACATGATAATCGTAGGAGATTTTATAGACTTTAAAGGTGAAAGTTTTCACACCATGTTTGAAATCGTGATACAACTAGGTGCTATTTTAGCTGTTATATTTTATTACAGAAACAAAATACTAGATTCTCTAAGAAATATAAGACCTGGTGAAAAGGGATTTGAATTGTGGTTTAAAATATTTATTGCCTTTTTGCCATCAGCAGTATTAGGATTACTAATTGACGATATTATTGAAGAACACTTTTTTTCATCTTTTACCGTGGCAATAGCCCTCATAGTGGGAGGATTTTTAATGATATTTGCCGAAAATGTTTTTGGCCGCTGGGGCTTAGATGATATGGATAAAACCGGCGCAAGGCAAGCCTTTATAATAGGAATAGGCCAATGCCTGGCCCTGATTCCGGGGATGTCAAGGTCTGCCTCTACTATAATGGGAGGTATGGCAGCAGGCCTTTCTACAAAGGCAGCGGCAGAGTTTTCATTTTTCTTGGCCATACCCACTATGATAGCGGCAAGCACTTATTCATTGCTTAAGGGCTTTTCCAGTATGACCACTATACAGTGGCAAGCTTTAGGAATTGGCTTTGTTGTCTCTTTCATAGTTGCACTATTTGCTGTAGATGTATTTCTGTCATATTTAAAGAAACACTCACTAAAATCTTTCGCCTATTATCGCATTGTAGTTGGTATCATTATGATTGCACTTATCACCACCGGTGTACTGTAGTTGACAGCTTTTCATGTGTAAAAGCTAGCAACCTTGACAAAGGTTTGTGTCATAGGTAGAATAATAGAAAAAAGAATGCGTTGAAGGGGAGGAGTAAAAGTCAGCTCCTTTTAAAGAGAGGAAGGTCTCGGCTGAAAACCTTCCAGGAGCAGCTTTGAAGGTCGCCCTGGAGCAGCTCTGGTGAATTAAGTAGCCAGAGACGGTGTGCCCGTTAAAGCAAAAGTGCTCTTTATAGAGAATAAAGGTGGTACCGCGGAAGGAGGCCTTTCGTCCTTTTTTGGATGGAAGGCTTTTTTAGATTTACGGATATAACTACAAGTAATAAAACATAGGGGTGGATATTGATGCAAAAAAATTTACCATCTGTCTACGATCCAAAACAAGTAGAAGATAAATGGTATGAATTCTGGGAAAAGGAGGATCTTTTTTACGCCGAAAGGGATCCAGATAAGGAGCCCTTTACCATCGTCATTCCTCCGCCAAATGTTACAGGCCAACTTCATATGGGTCATGCTCTTAACAATACTCTGCAGGATATTATAATACGTACTAAGCGCATGCAGGGATACAGCACATTGTGGCTGCCGGGAACTGACCATGCAGGCATTGCTACAGAAGCCAAAGTTAAAGAGCAATTGGCCGAAGAGGGTTTGTCCAAATTTGATTTGGGCAGAGAAAAGTTTTTAGAAAGAGTTTGGCAGTGGAAGGAGAAATATGGGGGAACCATTATCAATCAATTGAAAAAATTAGGTTCTTCCTGTGATTGGTCAAGACTAAGGTTCACCATGGACGAGGGGTTAAGTAAAGCTGTAAGAGAGGTCTTTGTCCAATTATATGAAAAAGGCCTTATTTATCGGGACAACTACATTGTCAACTGGTGTCCCACTTGTAAAACTACCCTTTCCGACATAGAAGTTGAACATGAAGAGCAAATGGACAAGATATATTATGTTAAATATCCATACAAAGACGGTACTGGTCATTTGACAGTGGCAACTACCAGACCGGAAACCATCTTAGGAGATACGGCTGTTGCTGTAAACCCTGAAGACGAGCGGTACAAGGATGTGATCGGTAAAACCGTAATACTGCCAATTGTGGGCAGAGAAATACCTGTCATCGCAGACTCTTATGTAGACATGGAATTTGGCACCGGTGCAGTTAAAATTACACCAGGACATGACCCCAACGACTTTGAAATTGGCTTAAGACATGACCTCCCGGTAATTACTGTCATAGATGACAGCGGTTTTATGAATGACAAAGCCGGAAAATTTGAAGGAATGGATAGGTTTGAGTGCAGAAAAGCTTTAGTGGAAGAACTCAAGCAAGAAGGTTTATTGGAAAAGATAGAAGATATAAGCCACAGTGTTGGCCACTGCTATCGCTGCGATACAATTGTAGAGCCCACAGTTTCCAAGCAGTGGTTTGTAAAGATGAAACCCCTGGCAGAGCCTGCCATTGAAGTGGTCAAGCAGGGGAAAGTAAAGTTTGTTCCAGAGAGATTTTCAAAGATATACTTAAACTGGCTTGAAAATATCCGGGATTGGTGTATATCTAGGCAGCTTTGGTGGGGACATAGAATTCCTGCCTGGTATTGTCAAGAATGCGGAGAAACCACAGTGTCACGTGATGATATAACTGAGTGCTTAAAGTGCGGCAGCAGCAACATTGAGCGGGATCCAGATGTCCTGGATACTTGGTTTAGTTCGGCACTATGGCCTTTTTCTACCCTGGGTTGGCCGGAAAATACACCGGATTTACAGTATTTCTACCCCACATCTGTGCTGGTAACTGCATATGATATTATTTTCTTCTGGGTTGCCAGAATGATTTTTTCCAGCTTAGAGTTTATGAAAGAGCCTCCTTTTGAATACGTGGTTATCACGGGCCTTGTTCGAGACGCCCAAGGTCGCAAGATGAGCAAGTCCCTGGGCAACGGCATTGATCCGTTGGAGGTTATAGATAAATACGGTGCAGATACTTTAAGATTTACTTTAAGCACTGGCAATGCACCGGGCAATGACATGAGATTTTACTGGGAAAAAGTTGAAGCCAGCCGCAATTTTGCAAATAAGATATGGAATGCCTCCCGCTTTGTAATGATGAATTTAGAAGATTTTGAGCCGGGAGAAATAGACTTAAATGAACTATCTTTAAAGGACCGCTGGATATTAAAGAGAATAAATGACGTGACCCGAGATGTTACAGATTCCCTGGATAAATTTGAGATAGGCATAGCTGCCCAAAAAATCTACGACTTTTTCTGGAGCGAGTTCTGCGACTGGTATATAGAAATGGCCAAAATAGATCTTTACGGTGATTGCCACCAAAGCAAGAGGCGGACACAAAAAGTGCTGTGGACTGTCCTTGAGCAAGCATTAAAATTACTGCACCCATTCATGCCCTTTATCACTGAGGAAATTTGGCAGCACATACCCCATGAAGGCGAAAGCATCATGGTATCTCCATGGCCTCAGCATAAAAAGGAATGGGATTTTGACGATGCGGACCAAATGGAACTGATAATGGATGCAGTGCGAGGAATCAGAAATATCCGAGCGGAAATGAATGTTCCCCCTGGAAAGAAAGCTTCAGCTGTGGCTAGAGTAAGTGATCCTGAAGTAATGAAAATACTGAAGAGCAACTTGGAAATAATTTACACATTAGCCAAGGTGTCAGAAATGGAAATTGCAGATGAAAATTCAGCTATACCTGAAAAAGCAATTTCTTGTGTTATTAAGGGTGCTGAGATCTTCATACCCATGGAAGGTTTGGTAGACTTAGACACAGAAATAGCGCGGCTTAAAAAGGAACAGGCCAATTTGGAAAAAGAGATAGAAAGGGTAAATAAAAAGTTAAGTAATGAAGGATTTTTACAAAAGGCTCCTCGGGAAGTAGTAGAAAAAGAACAGCAAAAACAAAAGGATTATCATGAGATGCTCCAAAAAGTTCAGCAGCGGCTGAAGATGATGACCGATTTAGCTAAGTAAGTTTAATATTTAATAGAAGGGAAATAGTAAATGCTGAGTTATGACCAGGCATTAGATTTTATACATGGCCTAAACAGATTTGGCACGAAGCTAGGCCTTCACAACATCACAAAACTTTTAGAGCTTTTGGGGAATCCTCATAAAGACATGAAGATAATTCATGTGGCCGGCACCAATGGCAAAGGCTCCACTTGCGCCATGATCCATTCAATTCTTTGGTCAGCAGGGTTTAAAGTAGGCCTTTACACATCTCCATACCTGGAAGTTTTTAATGAACGGATGAGAGTAAATGGAGAAAACATTTCCAATGATGATTTGGCAAGGCTCACAAATATAGTGCGGGAAAAAGTAATTTACATGAGGGAAAACAATTTAGGTTCCCCTACAGAATTTGAAGTTGTGACAGCTATAGGATTCTTGTATTTTAAAGAACAGGCGGTGGATTTTCTAGTCCTTGAAGTGGGGATGGGGGGAAGACTTGATGCCACAAATGTGGTGACACCCTTGGTAAGTGTCATAACACCCATTAGTTTTGACCATCAGCAGTATCTGGGGAGCATCCTTAAAGATATTGCCCGGGAAAAGTGCGGCATCATCAAGCCGGGGGTTCCAGTGGTGACTGGCCCCCAGGAAGATGAAGCTATGGCAGTTATTGAAGAAACATGTGAGCAACTTAAATGCCCGCTGACAAAAGTAATAAATAATGGCGCAGATAGCGGCCCTAATACTGTAAGCTATCAGTTTGTATCTGGTGGAGAAAAAGGCATGAACTTTAACTTAACTACTCCCAAAGCTGACTATCCAGGTCTTGAAATAGGTCTTTTAGGAAGACACCAATTGGACAATGCTGCAACTGCTGTCAGGGCTGTGGAACTATTAAGTTTCACGGGAGCAAATATTGCAAAAGAGGCTATATATTTGGGGTTAAAAGAGGTCAAGTGGCCTGGAAGACTTGAGGTAATGAGGGAGAAGCCTACAGTGTTAATCGATGGTGCCCATAATATCGCAGGTGTAAAGACTCTCAAAACAGCTCTTAACGAGTATTTCTCTGACAAAAAGAAGATTTTAGTAATAGGTATTTTGGAAGATAAAGATTATGAGGAAATGTTAAAGGAGTTAATACCTGTTGCCGATACTGTGATCTGTACGACACCGGATAGCCCTAGAGCTCTTTCTGCAGCTAGATTATCAGAGGCTGTCTCAAACATTTTTCAAAAATCTCACATCAAGGTCTATAAAGAAGAAAAGATAGAGGATGCCACAAAGCTTGCCTTTTCCTTGACAGCTGCCGAAGACATGATTGTTTTTGCCGGCTCACTATATATGATAGGCCATGTCAGGACTTTGCTAAGAGAACTATAACACAGGGACATTTTGTCCCTGCTTTATTGTATTTGATGAAAGAGTTGAATATTTATATAATTTAGGAGAGAATTAGGATGCACTGCAAACACAATATGAAATCGGAGGTAGAAAGTTGAAGTTGCTTTTTTGCGGTGGAGCAGGGGAAGTAGGGGCTTCTTGTTATTTAGTGCAAATTGATGGGAAAAATGTTTTACTTGATTGCGGTATAAGATTTACTTCATCAAAGGATGCCCTCCCTGATTTTAGACTGATACAGGAAAGTGGCGGCATAGATGCTATCGTTATAAGTCATGCTCATACAGACCATACTGGGGCTCTCCCGGCCATAAGCCGGCAGTTTCCAAATGCCCTTATATATATGACCCATATGTCTAAAGACCTTACGAGAGTCCTTTTATATGACAGCTTAAAAATCATGGAACGGGAAGGGGAAATTCCCATATATGCGGAAAACCACGTGAGGGAAATGCTAAATAGAACTATATGCTTTTCGCCTAATTTTACCTTTAAACCATTCAACGACTCAGACATTAGTGTTACTTTTTACAGTGCCGGGCATATAGCTGGTGCAGCATCTATTTATATTACCAGTTCGGAAGGCAGTTTATTTTATTCCGGTGATTTTTGCGGATTTAGACAAAACTCCATAGAAGGTGCTTCTATACCAAAACTCAGGCCAGATGTGGCAATTTTCGAATCTACATATGGTGATAGGCTCCATGCCAACAGGCAAATTGAAGAACAGCGGCTAATAGAATCAATAGATGAAGTGATAGGAAGCGGCGGCAAGGTACTAGTGCCCGCCTTTGCCTTAGGAAGAGCCCAGGAAGTAATACTGATTTTAAAAAAAGCTATAAACAAGGGGCAACTTAGCCCTTACCCTATTTATGTTGACGGCATGGTGAAAGATATCTGCCGGGTTTATAAGTTAAACCCAAATTATTTAAAATCAGATCTTGCGAAGAAGATATTTAAAGGCATAGATATATTTTATGATGACAATGTAATTCCTGTGGAAAGCCCAGAGCAGCGCAGAAATATTATTGAATCAAAAACCCCCTGTGTCATTATTGCAAGTTCAGGCATGTTAACTGGTGGCCCCAGCCAAATGTACGCCCAAAGTTTAGCAAATGATGAGCGGAGTCTAATTGCCATAACCGGATACCAGGATGAAGAGTCGCCAGGTAGAGAACTGTTGAAAATCATAGGAAAAAGTGAAGACAGAGGGGATGACAGAAGTCTAAAGCTGGGGGATGTGGAAATCAACGTAAAATGTAAAGTGGGAAAATATGAGCTTTCAGCCCATGCTGATAAAATGGAGATCGTAAACCTGGCTAACAGCTTATACCCTCGAAGGATATTTTTAGTCCATGGGAATCCTGAATCCATAATGAGTTTGGGCAAAGAAATACAAAAGGACATAAACGCCCTAATATATGCACCTGAAAATGGCGAAGAATATACAATTAATGTAAAAAAGCCTCGTAAGCAAAAAACAGTGGTGAAATACCCCAATATGGGAAAGGAGGAACCTTTAACCCGAGAAAATATCAGCCAATTATGGGAATTTGTAATGACAAATGTCGGAACATCAACAGCTCTTTCCGTTGAAGACCTTATCGAAATTTGGGGATTTGAGCAGACCCCATCAGTAGTAAAACAAATATTAAATGAATCCATATATTTTGAGCCTGACAGGCGGCGGATGTTTTTATACCGGGCTGTTGAAAAAAGCCAAGTTGAAAAATTAATGGCCTCTAAAGTTATGGAAGTCAATGAAATGTTAACTTTGGTCGACGAATTTTTCCCTGCAGAAACTGGCCTTTATAAAAAAGGAGCAAGATTTGATGAAAAAATTGCCCTTTTATACTTTAATTTTCCTGAAATAGCCAGGGACAAGTACCATGACAAGATAAAGGAATTTGAAAAGCGCACCGGATGGCAGGTTGAGATAAATAAAAATATTAACACTCAAGCTTTAGATGAAGTAATTCATAATTTATTTCCAGAAAGTGTGATAATAAACAAAATATCATATATGCCCCAAAGTCGTAAAGTAAAGGTCATTACAGAAGGTGAACCGGAAAATGCCAGTGAGCTTTCTCAGGCTTTTAAAAATATTACTGGCCTAACTCTAGTAATAAATGAGGAAGATAAAAAGGATATAGAAGATGATTTTTTATCAAGATCAAACAAAAGCCCAATGGAGCAAAACCAAGCATTAAGGTACATAGATGAAATATTTTCTCAGATGCCTCATAGACCGTACAAAAAGAGCGTAAAGCTGACTAAAAGTGGTGTAAAATACATTGAGCTTTCATTTATATCCAAAGCAATCGGTGAGCAGTATTCCCATATAATAAAAAAAATGGCAGTGGAAACAGGTTATCCCATGACAATTGGCGATTCATGTAATCAAATAGAAATCATAAGTATAGCCAAGAGGCTGGCTGCTGAAAAAGGCCTAAAACTAAAGAAAAATCCCAGTATTTACCTGGATAAAATGCTGGTGCAAATAGTTTTAACCCAAGATCTAGATGATAACTTGCAGGAAGAAATTAAAAGCCGATTTTGGACCCTAACTGGAATGACATTAGAAATAAATTAAAAAATAATTGGCACAGAAAATGAGCAAACTACAATATGACTAAGTAATATATCAAAAGAAAGGCAGGGAGATTTAGTGGCACCAGCTTTTGATATTAGAGAATTAGTTTTACAAAACCTGGCAGGAAGTTCTCGCGAGGAAATACAAGGCTACATTCAAGAAACAATTGATATGCGTGAAGAAGAAGCATTGCCAGGTATGGGAATTCTCTTTGAAGTTGTTTGGAGCAAATCTAATACCCAGGAAAAAGACAATATGATGAATAAAATAATGGAAGGCATTCCTGCAGCCAAAGTATAAACTGTAAAGTCGGGGATTTCCCCGATTTTCTTTTTTTAGTTGAAAAATGGTAAGGTTTTAGATAAGTTATAATTGAGATTAATTTTTGCAGGAGGTTGAGAATGAAGGAAAAATTAAGGGAAGCGTCCAAAAATTGTTATGTTTTTTCATCAGAGGAAAGTGAAGTTGATATTCACGTATACTTAAGCAGAAAGCTGCTGGAGGATTTTACCGAAGATGAGGCGATATATCAACTCTATAATGCCTCTTTGTTGCCTGGTGTGGTAAGTCCTGTCATAGGCATGCCTGATATCCACACGGGATACGGTCTGCCAATTGGCGGTGTTATGGCCACAGACTACGAAAAAGGCGTAGTATCAGCAGGTGCAGTGGGGATGGATATTAATTGTGGTGTTAGATTGCTCACAACTCATATTACTGCTAAAGAAATGAGCAAAGACCTGCTGATAAAAATTTTACAGGCAATTACTAAAAGGGTGCCTCTAGGTGTGGGCAAATCCAGTCAGCTAAAGGAATTGAGAAAGCCAAACCTTGAAGCTATAGCCCACGAAGGAGTAAGCTATTACGTCAAAAAAGGAAAGGTGCCAGTGTTGCCGCCGTTCCAAAATCAGCCATGGACCGGATAGATCAGCTTGGAACCATAGGAGGAGGAAATCACTTTATAGAAATAGGCAAAATAAGTAAAGTTTTCGATGAAGAGTTGGCATCGAAATTTGGCTTGTACAAAAATCATATTTACATAATGATCCATACAGGTAGCCGAGGCTTTGGCCATCAGATCTGTACCGATTACTCCAAGTTAATGTGGAACAATTCTGACAAAAACCGAACTCGCGCTCCCCAAAAGGGTCTTGCCTGTGCTCCTATTTTGTCTAAAGATGGGCAGAAATACCTTCAGGCAATGGCTTGTGCCG
>JAMNZY010000236.1 GCA_023622055.1 Bacillota bacterium | reverse complement strand
ATATTGCTACTTTAAAGAAGGCGACAAGCCTTCTTTTTTTAGGAAGGATTTCCCATGAAATTTGTCGAATTACTGAGATAACTGGTATTACTTTCATCCGAAGGATTTATAAGTCAAATTGTAACAGGGGGTTATAGATAAGCTTATTGGCAGTATAGTTTGCCATGAGGAATAATAAATAATACAATAACATTAAACCCTTCGGATTTTTGCAATTAAGCTATTGTTACTAC
This sequence comes from Bacillota bacterium, assembly GCA_023622055.1. GTDB lineage: Bacteria > Bacillota > Thermosediminibacteria > Thermosediminibacterales > Tepidanaerobacteraceae > DTU063. The sequence goes on along the minus strand of JAMNZY010000236.1, from coordinate 2,790 downwards.
GAAAAGAGGTTGTGTCATGGGAAAAATAAAAACGCCAGAACCGGTAACGCCGATTGCTAGCGTTTTTACTTCAGATGAAAACTTATTCGAAACTGTAAAAGAAACTCTGTCAAAACGGCTGGGCCCTTGCATTTACGAAAGCATAGTGCTGCCTTTTGATCACACCGACTACTACACGGCAGAAATGGGCAGTGACTTAAAGCGGCGCATTTTTGCCTTTCAGGAGCTCATTTGTCCCAGCCAGCTGCCTGACTTAAAGCTCTGGTCAAATTCCATTGAAGAAGACTGGGCAGTAAGGGGCAAGCGACAGGTGAATATTGATGTAGGCTATATTAGCCTTGGGAAACTGGTGCTTGCCAGCACCAAAAACCACAGCCATCGCCTGTACTTAGGTGAAGGCATTTATGGCGAAGTTACTCTTCGCTTTATAGGCGGTGAATTTCAGCCATGGCCCTGGACCTACCCTGATTATGCAAGTAGCCAGTATCGGCAAATATTTGGTGAAATACGCCAGCTGCACCGAGAAAAACTTCGCTCCCAGTCTACACGTTAAACCTAAATAAAATCACATCTCCGTCTTTTACTACATAATCTTTTCCTTCAGAGCGAAGGAGCCCTTTTTCTCTTACTGCATGTTGACTGCCTAGAGTTACTAAATCATCATACTCCATTACTTCTGCCCGGATAAAGCCCCGTTCAAAGTCAGAATGAATTTTACCGGCTGCTTGAGGGGCTTTTGTGCCTTTTTTAATAGTCCAGGCTCGAACTTCCTTAGGTCCTGCAGTAAAAAAGGTTATCAGTCCCAAAAGCTTATAGCCGGATCTTATAAGTTTATCAAGGCCCGGTTCTTCCAGCCCGTATTCTAAAAGCATTTCCTTCTTTTCTTCTTCACTTAGCTCTGTAAGCTCTGCCTCTATTTTTGCTGAAATTGTTATAACTTCTGCACCTTCATTGGCTGCGTACTCTTTAACTTTTTTCACGTATTCATTTTCCTTGCTTGAAATCAAATCATCTTCGGAGATATTTGCCACATAAATTACAGGCTTTGATGTAAGTAAAAACATGTGCTTCATTTTTTCTTTTTCCTCAGCGGTTAATTCTATAGAACGGGCAGGGATGTTCTGCTCAAGAGCCCCTTTTACCTTCTCTAGGACTGCAAGTTCAGCCAAGGTTTCCTTGTCTCCTGATTTGGCCTGCTTTTTTACCCGCTCCAATCGCTTTTCCAAACTTTCCAAGTCGGCAAAGATTAGTTCCAGATTTATTATCTCTATATCTCGTATAGGGTCTACTTTGCCATCCACATGGACCACATTTGGGTCTTCAAAACACCTGACAACGTGTACTACCGCATCAACCTCTCTAATGTGGGAAAGGAACTTGTTTCCCAGCCCTTCACCGCGACTGGCCCCTTTTACAAGGCCGGCAATGTCAACAAATTCTATGGCAGTTGGAGTTACTTTCTCAGGCTGCTCTATTTCTGCCAGCTTTTCCAGACGGGGATCTGGAACCGTCACTACACCTACATTTGGCTCTATTGTGCAAAAGGGGTAGTTTGCGCATTCAGCTCCGGCTTTTGTTATAGCATTAAAAAGTGTGCTTTTCCCCACATTGGGAAGTCCTACAATTCCTAGTTTCATTTCTGCTCTCCCTTCAACAACAACAAATAAATTACTACAAATTCTATTATATCAATGAGTATGATGAATGCAAAGAAATTGTTTTTTATGGTATTAAGACACAGTGATAGGAGTTATTTAACCCCATTAAACTAGAACCGAATAAAAGGAATTTGTAAATATTTGACGAAACAATATCTATACCAATATATGATATAATGACTAAAAACATGTACAAACTTAGGACGTGATAAGAGATGCAAAACAGTGAGCTTAAATTACATAAAAAAGAAAAGACCCTTAAAGCCCAAGCTAAACCCTTTGTCAAATGGGCAGGAGGCAAAACTCAGTTATTAGGGGAGTTGGCCAGCAGGCTGCCATTGAAACTAAAAGAGTCAAAAACTATAGAAAGATACGTAGAACCTTTCCTAGGTGGCGGTGCCTTTTTCTTTTATTTAAAAGGCAATTATCAGGTAAAAGAGGCATTTTTGTACGATATAAACGTGGAGTTAATTGTGGGATATAAAGTCATTCAAAAGGATGTTCATGATTTAATTTGCCAGCTTGATAAAATTGAAAAAGAATACTTAAAATTATCTGAGTCCGAGAGGAAAAAGTATTATTACAGAGTCAGAGATGAGTATAACCAGCAGCAAGATACCTTTGATTATGAAAACTATAATAGCGACTGGATAAAAAGAGCAGCTTATTTAATATTTTTAAACAAAACCTGCTTTAACGGTCTATTTAGGCAAAACAAAAAAGGAAAATTTAATGTGCCCTTTGGCAGGTACAAGAACCCCACCATCTGCGATAAAGAAAATTTGCTAAAAGTCCATGAAGCACTTAAATGTACTCATATATTTGCTGCAGATTTTGAAGAGAGCAAAAATTTTATCACAAAAGATACACTGGTTTACTTTGATCCTCCATACCGACCATTAAACAATACGTCTAACTTTACCAGCTACGATAAAGACGGTTTTACCGATGAAGATCAAATAAGGCTGTCGGATTTTTATAAAGAAATGGACAAAAAAGGGGCTTTCTTGCTTTTAAGCAATTCCGATCCAAAAAATGTAGATATAAATGATGATTTTTTTGATAGTCTCTATGCCGATTACAAAATAGAACGGGTAAATGCTAAAAGATTTATTAACTGTGATGGCGCAAA
>JAMNZY010000024.1 GCA_023622055.1 Bacillota bacterium | reverse complement strand
GAGATGGTGGGCCTAAAGATTCCCATTGTGCCAAGGAGAGGCCAGCTAATCGTCACAGAACCTGTTCCACCTCTCATTCATGGTGAAATGAACTGTGCCCGGTACATTACGGCAAAATTTAATCCAGAGCTTTTAGGCACTGATGAAATGGCAAAACTGGGAGTAGGCCTTTCCCTGGACCAGACTGTAAACGGCAATCTATTAATAGGCGGCACACGAGAATTTGTGGGCTTTAACAAAAACACTACCCACAGAGCATTAAGGGCCGTATTAAAACATGCAGCATCCATTGTGCCAGCCATAAGAGATATCCATGTCATCCGCAGCTTTTCAGGCTTAAGGCCCTTTACCCCTGATGGATTGCCGATACTTGGGGAAGTGCCGGAAGTTCCAGGCTTTATCATGGCTGCTGGCCATGAAGGTGACGGCATAGCCCTTTCTGCCATCACCGGCAAGATTATTTCAGATATTATCGCCGACGGCAAACCCTCAGATGATTTAAATATAGACATGACAAAACTTTCTCTGGATAGATTTAAAGGGTTAGACGTAGAGGAATTTTGGCAGAGCCACAACTGCCATTAGCACAAAAAAATCAGGCCCAATTAATTTGCGGCCTGATTTTTTTGCATGTGAATTATCTCCAAAAGCAATTTTAAAAGATATTCCCGAAGGGGCATCTCGTTATTTGATATGACATATTCGGCTTTTTCTTCACAAAGCTTATATCCGTCAAAATGCCGCTTTAAAAAGATATTCTCCACAAGCCGGGCATTTTTTATATACTCCATCATAGTGCCTTTGCTAAGCAGCACTTCAAGTTTTGCATCACTTTGAAAGACAATATGGCACTTGCCATCAGTGCCATCTGCCACCTGCTTTATTTCTCGAAAGTTCACATAGCCAAAGGTGCCGTCATTTTCCCCCAGGGGATTCTTCCGAGCCTTTACCGGTATCAGCAGCAGATTTGTAGTCAGGGGAATGGGCACTCCTTGCTTTTTGTTTACTACTTTGCCGTAGTATTCTCTCACTGCCACCAGGTCTACATTGTAAAACCTGGCAAGGTTCTTCAAAACCGTTTTGCAGGTTTTCCTTACTACAAATTCTTTGCCACAGCTGGTTAAAACTTGAGTCACATTGCCATCATCATAGATGGGCAAAAAGGCGGCAAGCCCCTTTTCTACAACCTCTGCTACATTCATCAAACACACCTCCGACACAGATGTATATACTATTGGCAAGAGGCGAAAGCAAGTCCATTATATACCAAACATATGTTTGCGTCAAGGCAAAAAATATATAAGTTTAAATATTCAGCACAAATCTATCTCCGGGACAGCGGGTTGCCGCCTGTTTTACCTTTTTGTGTTCTAAGACATTTTCTTTTGGAATCTTGTAAATATCCATCAAGTGATAAACTAGCTCATTTAATGATGTCAATTGTGCCGGAGTTGGTTTCACATGGCCCTTCTGGCCCTGAGGGTTGTCCTTTGAGTCAAAGTTGCCGGTAAGGGCCACACCGATGGACCGAAAGTTCATCTTATCTGCTACGCAGTGGGCACCTCGGATAAAGTCCGGCCGACCCTTTTCTACAGTGCCGTCAGCTCTGATAAGATAGTGATACCCGATGCTGACCATGACACCTCCTGGCACCTGCTTAAAGCCCCTGCGTATATACTCATCTACCAAAGACTTGGGCGATGTAATTTTCACTCCATACCCCTGCTTTGCATGATAGCCATCAATGGTCACTGCAGACACATCAAAGCCTGCTGTATGGTGAATCACTATATATCTTGGATAAAGTCTGTCCATATAACATCTCCTTTCTATCCTCGAATGCTTTCTATAACCTTGGCCAGCTCATAGATGCTGGCAGTGAGGCTTTCCATTTTAGCCTCTACCCTTACCAAAAGATAAATGGAAACGGCAATGGGAAAGCCTACATTGGCTACCTGAGCCACCAAGTCTTCCATGAAAATCCTCCTTCCATGTTTATAAGTTTAGCTGGGTACCCATGGTACCCAGCTAAAGCTTTAACCTATAAGGTCGATAACTTCTTTTTGAACAATTCTGGCTCCAACTATTTCAACTAAATCACCGCCGGAAGTGCCAAAGACGTTTTTTTCTATAATATTGTTCATCAAATCTTCCACTTCTTGAGCAGTCAAATCTTCTTTAGGATCCTGTATGGTAAATTTTGAGTTTTTTCCGGCTACGTTTTTAAAGATGAGTTCTAAACTCTTATCCATATCTTTCACCTCCTTGTATTTTTTAAGGAGAGGGTGCCCTATAAGGGCTCCCTCCATTAGCTGATTTCAGCCAGTTCAAACTCCATGGTCCTACGGAAAGCGTATACCGGGTGGCTTTGAATGTCGGCCAGCTGCATGGCAACACTCATCAAATCCTCATCTGAAGCGTCAGTCTTTACATTGTTGAAAGATCTGGTCCTAAGTATTGGTCTGTTGTTTTCATCTCTGCCAGTCTGAACGATTATGCGGAGACTGGAATTTAGTGGAGTAGCAACTACTGCCATACCTTTTCACCTCCTTGAAAATTTTCCACTTCCCAAATTACCAGGTCACCTCCTTGAGGAGGGGAGTGGTGTGTTTGTGACTTCATTATAGCGGGGCTCTTTAAAAAACAAAAAAGCCCGGCAGCTCCCTCTTGGAAGCCCCCTGGCCCTGACTCAAATCACAAATACGACCCATTACTTTCACCGGCCTAAATTTTTACAAAACAAAACATCCACTTACACTAAAACTATGATATACTAAAACGAAAGTACCAAAAAACAAAAACTAGGATGTGCTCCAATGACTACACTAAACAAACACCAACTACAAAAAATCCTATCTTGGACAGCAGTTTTCCTTTGGATGCTCCTTATTTTCGCCTTATCTGCACAACATGGCCCCGAGTCCAGCCATCTCAGTGACAAAACTTCAGAAATCATAATAGAAAAGCTAAACATGGTCTTTGGGCTGAACATCAAAACCAACACCACAACAGGCTTTGTAAAAGC
>JAMNZY010000166.1 GCA_023622055.1 Bacillota bacterium | reverse complement strand
TCATTGGCTATGGCAGCCACATAGTTTGCAATCTGAATTGGCGTAAAGCTGTTATATCCCTGGCCTATGGCTGCATCCAGTGTTTCAGCGGGGTACCAAATTTTGTCATCAGGCCTTGTGAATGTGTTCTTCTTGTATTCACGACTTGCCACTTGGCCTGGCTTTTCTCCAGGCAGCTCTATGCCCGTTATACTTCCAAGGCCGTATAGCTTTGCGTACTTTTCAATATTGTCTATGCCAAGCCTACGACCCATTTCATAAAAGTAAATATTGCAGGATTCTGCTAGGGCTCTTACCATGTTGACCATGCCGTGGCCACCTGCTCGCCAGCACCTTTTGGGCAAAATGGTCCAGTAAACTCCTGTGTCCCGGACAAACTCATTTTCATTTGTCACCTTTTCCTCTAGAGCTGCTGTAGCTGTAACCATCTTGAAAACGGATCCAGGGGGATATGTCCCGGCAATTGCCAAATTTACCATGGGGTTGAGGGGATTTTTAGAGATTTCTTCCCATTCTTTTTGAGTTATTCCACGGGCAAACATATTCGGATCAAAGTCTGGAATGCTGGCCATGGCCAAGACTTCACCAGTTTTTACATTGAGGGCTACAACTGCACCTCTTTTGGCATTGGGAAAAGGTTTGTACTTGTCCGTTTGCAGCTTTAGTAACTGCTCTTTTAACTTATTTTCAGCAATTTGCTGAAGTTTGATATCTATTGTTAAAGTCACTGAATGACCAGGAATTGGCTCTTTTTGTCCCAATACTTTTATAGGTTTGCCTGAAGCTGTAACCTCCACCTGCTGACCACCGTCAATCCCTTTTAGATAAGATTCCAAGACCTTTTCAAGGCCCATTTTACCAAATAGGTCTCCCGGACGGTAGCCTTTGTCTTTTGATGCTTCCAGCTCCTCTTGGTTTATCTCTCCCACATATCCAAATATATGGGAAGCCGTATTGCCGTAGAGATAATTCCTCATGGGCTCTACTTCAATAACAACGCCTGGAAGCCGCCTTTCCTCGATTTCGGCAACAGTTTGAAAATCCACATCAGTTTTTAATCTGACTGGCCTGTAACCTTGACCTCTCAATTTATTCTTTAAAGTATCATAATTGTATGATGCCAGCACTACTGTACCAGGCTCAATGTCAAGGGTCACAGTGCCTGTGGAAAAATCTATTTTAATGGGGGAAATAACCTTTCCGGTATTTCCTTCTACCAAAGATATATCCGAAGAATCAACTTTTCCATCGCCATTTTTGTCGCCAATTGGCAATTTGCTTAAAGTTACCTTGTTATCTTTGTTTACAACTAATTTTTCATTTGACACTTCAGTGTAGAGGGGAATTTGAAGAATTTCTCGCAGAGTTGCAAAAACTTCTTCTTGGGTGGTCTTTTCAGTCTTTACACTCATGTAGGAAACGGTAAAACTGGGCCTGCTGTTTACCAGTTCACGACCGTTTCTGTCCTTAAAAACACCTCTAGGAGCGGTAATGGGAATAAGTCTGATTCTGTTTTCCTCTGCCAGTTTTTCATATTCGTCGCCCTTGACTATTTGCAGTGCAGCTAAACTTATTGTAAGGACTGAAAATATAACTACTATAATTCCCAAGAATATATTGAGCCTTTTTTGAAGCTTCTTTACATCCATGTGAAACCCCTCAACGAAGTTAGTATTTTATGTCAAAGTAATAGTCTATAAAACGCTCCACTTTAACAACTCCCCGGTAAATCAGAGGAGATATAAACATATTAAGAAGTGAGGACGGAATTGTAATAGAAAAAAATTGATGCCATGGATTAACTAATTCGCCAGTTAAATAAGCAACTATTACGAAAAAAAAATTAAACATAAATGTGCCAAAAAAGGCAAGGACCATAGTGATAATAGTCCGCCCTTTATAAAGGTTATGAGAACCGTATCCCACCAAGTACGCTGCAATAGTCTTTGCAATGGTATTTGCGCCTATAAATCTGCCAAAAAATATATCTTCTAAAAAACCATTTAACAGCCCAATTGCAGCACCAGCTTTTTCGCCATTGACTACAGCTGTACATAAAGCAAAAACCAGCGGCAGGTCTGGTTTTAATCCAAAAATCCAAATGAAGTTTGATAATGTGGTCTGGACCAAAAAAAGTGCACCCAACACAAGTACATAACAAACTGACCTCATTAATTAGCCTCCTTCTCCCCCTTAATTACAAAAACACGTTCCAGCTTTAGAAAATCCACTGAAGGCTTTATTATGGCATACTGCATCAATTCATAAGATTCTTTGTTGGCTTCCTCAACTTCCCCTATGACAATGCCCTTAGGTATTAACCCACCAAGGCCCGAGGATATAACAATATCCCCTTTTACCAGATTGGCATCATGAGGTAAAAATACCATTTTCAAATATCCGTTGGGTGCCGGATCAATAGTACCCTTAACCACTCCATTATCTCTTGTCCTTTGAATCATAGCACTCACAGAACTGCGCTCATCTGTTATAAGCATCACTTTAGAAGTGTTAGAAGTAGTGCTTAATATATATCCTACTAAACCTTTGTCTGTAATCACGGCCATATCTTTTTCTATGCCATGACTTTCTCCTTTGTCAATAGTTATGACATTGAACCAGTTGCCGGGATCCCTTGCTATAACCTCTGCCGCCTCTAAATCATACTGAAAGCTCCTGTTTCTAAACCCCAGAAGGCTGCGCAATTCTTGATTTTCTTTTTGATATTCAACTAAATTTTGTTTATACTGCAAAAGCTCAGCCACTTGATTCTTTAAGGCTTCATTTTCCTGCTTCAGGTAAAAAAATTGCGGGATAGTATTTAGAGTCTCCCTTATGGTAAATCCCAAATCTGATAAGGTCTTTTGCACAGGACTCAGGGCAGTTAATAAAGGAGTCTCTAAACTTTTGAAAACATACTCTCTTTTTAATGTTATATTAACTACCGAAACTGATATAATTAAAAACATCACTGGAATTAACCATTTTCGGTTTTTAAAAAGACGCCGCAAAAACACCACGTCCTTAACCTACTTTTTTAGGGGAGATCAAGACGCGCTTTAATAGGTCCAGTTCTTCCAGCACCTTTCCTGTACCCATAGCTACGCAATTCATAGGTTCTTCGGCAATATGGACCGGCATTCCCGTTTCACTGTTTACCCTCTTATCCAGTCCTGTTAACAGAGAACCTCCGCCTGTCATTACAATACCTCTATCCATAATATCGGCTGCCAATTCTGGCGGCGTCTTCTCTAAAGTCACCTTAATGGCATCTATGATATTGTTTACAGGTTCCGCCAAGGCATTGTAGATTTCATTGGAAGTAATAGTAATAGTTTTAGGCAATCCTGTTACCAAATCTCTACCTCTGATGTCCATGGATTCTTGATTTGCCTCAGCAGTGGCAGAGCCTATTGTAATCTTTATTTGCTCTGCTGTCCGTTCACCAATCATGAGATTGTATTCTTTTTTAATATAGTACACTATTGCATCGTCCATTTCATCTCCACCGACACGAATGGACTTGCTGGTGACAATGCCGCCCAAAGAAATAATAGCAACTTCCGTTGTGCCTCCACCTATGTCCACTACCATGTTTCCGGCAGGTTCATGGACTTCTAAGCCCGCTCCTATGGCTGCTGCCATTGGTTCTTCTATTAGGTAGGCTTCCCTTGCTCCTCCTTGTAGTGTAGCATCGATAACTGCCCTTTTTTCAACTTCAGTTACTCCAGAAGGAACGCCAACTACAACTCTAGGCTTGATAAAGGGCCTACCATTTAGAGCCCTTGAAATGAAATATTTTAGCATGCTCTCTGTGACGTCAAAGTCTGCTATTACTCCATCTCTCATAGGTCTAATAGCAATTATATTGCCTGGGGTCCGGCCTATCATTTGCTTTGCTTCTTCACCAACGGCCAAAATTTCCCCTGTGTCTCGTGAAATGGCCACAACGGATGGTTCCTTTAGAACAACACCTTTTCCTTTTACATGGACAAGTGTGTTAGCTGAACCTAAATCTATACCCATATCCTTAGAAAATATATTTAAAAATCTCATGAATTTTTCCCCTTTCTGCTGCCTCGCTTTTTCATCAAATGCTTTGTATCACATAAGCCCTTGTTCTCTAAAACTGAGAATAGAATTGTTTCCAATAATTATATGGTCCAGTACACTGATTCCGAGAATATTGCCAGCTTGAACTAATCTAGAAGTTACTTCTATATCTTCTTTGCTGGGAGTTGGGTCTCCGCTGGGATGATTGTGAACTAGTATAATGGATGCACTACTTCTCTTGATAGCTGGTTTGAAAACTTCCCGGGGATGGACTATGGAAGAGTTTAGACTACCCACAGAAATGTCTTCAATCGATATTACGTGATTTTTTGTATTTAACAAAATAGCTTTGAAATGCTCTTTTTCTAAAAATCTCATTTCCTCCATGAGAAGGTCCCTTACATCTAGAGGACTGGTGATGATTACCTGCTGGCGCCCGCTGTAGGCCGAAATTCTTCGACCTAGTTCTACTGCTGCCTTAATTTGAACGGCCTTAGCTTTGCCAATACCTTTTATTCTGGAAAGTTCCTCTACTGTGGAATTTACTACGTAAGCAAGGCCACTGGTACCTCCATCACCCTTTAGTATTCTTTGAGCCAGGACTAATGCTGACTCAGAACGAGTTCCTGTTCTTATTAATACAGCCAAAAGTTCAGCGTCACTTAAAACTTGAGCTCCATATCTTAGCAGTCTTTCTCGAGGTCGTTCCTCTTGAGGTATATCTTTTATCAAGATATTATTTCCCAAAAGAGTAACCCCCCAAGCTCAAAGGATTCTTATGTCAAATTGTTCCAGCATTTTACTTAATTTGAAAAGTGGTAATCCAACTATATTATAATAATCACCTTCGATTTTCTCAACAAATAAGGCCCCTTTGCCTTGAATTCCATAAGACCCTGCCTTGTCCATTGGTTCACCGGTTTTTATATAGTTTTGTATCTCTGAGCTGCTTAACTCTTTAAATTTGACCCTGCTCACTTCAAAATCGCTTACATAATCCTTTGTACTAGCATCTACAAGTGAAAGTCCCGTATAAACCCTATGCCAACGGCCACTTAAGCTGGCAAGCATTTCTTCTGCTTCTTGTGCACTTTCTGGTTTGCCTAAAATCTTGTCATCTAATACTACAATAGTGTCAGCTCCCAGCACAATACCCTCTTTATGTTTTTTAGCAACTGCCATAGCTTTATTCAAGGCCATTTTGGCTGCTAGTGGCCCAAAATCCATCTTAAGATTTAAATTTTCATCCAGGCAGCTTGGTTCCACAGAGAATTTTAAACCAAGCTGTAACAGCAGCTGTTGTCTCCGTGGAGAGGCTGATGCCAAAATAATGCTTTCACCCATAGTTTACAACCTCACTAAATACGCTGGTATAAGAGAATTGCTATAATCAGTCCTAGGGCCCCTGCTAAATTTAAACTTACGTTAAAACCGAAGGTTATACTTAAAATTCCTAAATCCAAATTAGTTGTAGACAAGCCTATGCTCTTGCCCTGGTTTAAAATAGGTACAAAGCTTCCTAAAATCTGGCCTAATACACCTCCAATAACTAAACCCACTACCAGTAGTATAACCAATATCAAAGGACTGCGATTATTTCGTTTCATTTGATTGTTCCTCCCCAAAAAAATCTAATTGTATAAAGGTTGTTTCCAGATTTTGTTTAACAAAATAAGCTGCAAGGCCGGTGAATAGACCAGTAAAAAGGCCGATTATCATTAAAAAAGGCAGATATACATACAAGCCAAAAGTAGAAAGAATGAGACTGGCTACTGTAACTTGAGCAAAATTATGGGTTACTCCTCCCAGAAGGCTAATTCCTACCAAGCTAAAAACATTTTTGAAATGCTTATAAGCAAAGGCCATAACTACGGTGCTTAAAATTCCTCCGGTCATACTATACAAGAGACTGGAAAAGGATCCCGACAGCAATGCACCGATAATGCTGCGAATAACAGTTACCATAAGGCCTTCTTTTAAACCATAAAAGGCTATAGCAATAAGGGACATGATATTTGCAAGACCTAGTTTTGCTCCTGGCACCGGAAAAGGCACCGGTATCATATTTTCTATAAAATGCAGCACTGACCCAAAAGACACGAGGAGAGAAAGAAATATCTTTTTACGGTGCTTTTGCAACTTAATTCATCCTCTAGCGAAAATCTTAATAGACTATCTCATCCACATCCTGTTTGATGGATTTATCACTTTGTATTTTAATGACCATTTTGTTGGGAAGACATACTATCATTTGGCCAGGGCGGCTAATCCATCCCTGTCTTACACAATCTTCGTCGGGACACTGAGCAAACAGCATCCGAACCCTGTCCTTTTCAATTTCCACAACGTTTTCACCAGTTTTCACGGGAACAGTTATTTTAAGGTCGGGACTTGTTTGTCCCAGTGAAATCTTTTGAAAAAGCTTTCCATCCACTTCTATCAAAACATAAGTTTTGCCCTCTGCAAAACCATATACTTGAAAACCGGCAAAAATTAAAAATGATAAAAGTATTATAGAAAAAAACAGTACTTTGTCACCTTTAGTAATCACGGAAGATCCCTACTTGCCCTTGAATCTACACAAATAGTGTAACATTTTATCCCATTCAAAACAAGTGGAAAATTGGCTGTAAAAAAAGGTAAAGAGCCAAGTTGAAATTTTGCTTTTGTGCAAAATTCAAATGGCTCTTTACCTTTGCTTTAATCACTTTTGTCTTTTTTTATTTCTTCCAGGACTCTTGCCAATATTTTCTCCTTTTCACTTAAAAGAGGGACATAGTTTTCACCGCTTTTGAAAAAGCCTTTTAGAGCTCCTGTTTTTTTAGACTGACCCTTATTTTTATTTTTTTCTTTTTCATTATTATCAGTCTTGTACATCGTATCCCGCATCTTCAATTGCCTGCCTAATATCATCTAAGCCTACCTCTGATGGATTGTAAGATACTTCCACTTTGCCACTTTCTACATCTGCCACAACCTGCGATACACCCGGCAATACTCCTACTGCTCTTTCCACAGCCTTTTTACAGTGACCACAGGACATGCCGGAAACCTTAAGGACAATATCTGATCTTGAAGAAATACGCTCACAACCTGCCATGCTGTGCCTCCTTGTCTTTTCTAGATTAAAATAAAATTCGTAATTTTATTCTTCCGGACTTTGCTCGTTCTTTTCTTCGTGCAGTTCTTCAGGTTTTATTACCCTTTCCACAACAAGGTCTACTTTTTCTACAGAATAACCAGTCAAGGTTTCCACTTCACTTATAATGATATCTCTGGCTTTTTCCGCTACTTCTGGAATCTTAACTCCATATACAACAGAAACCTTTACTTCAAAAGCCACACTTCCTGTTGTTTCTTCAAATTCTGTGGGGTCAGTTTTTTTAACGGTTATCTGAGGAGCAAACCTATCCACAAACATTCGAGTAAAACCGGCCAGGCCACCTTTTCGCTCCTGCTTATAAACTTCCTCCACTTTGCGCATTGCTTCTCTAGCTATATCAACAAAAACCGAGTCACTAATAAATGTTTTCCCGCTCATAAAAAATCCCTCCCATAAATATATGTTTGCTTGTTTATTAATTATATATTCGACATCCAATAGGAATAACCTTCCTTTTTTCTGTTCATAAAAAGGATTTTCTGTATATTATAGAGAATTTATACTAAAATTAAACAATTTATTACAAGGAGATGCATTGACTGTGAAATATATAGATTTGAGAAGTGACACGGTAACCTTGCCAACAAAAGAAATGCGAGAAGCCATTTATAATGCCCAAGTGGGTGATGACGTTTACGGTGAAGACCCTACCGTTAATCGCCTGGAAGAGATGGCAGCTGAAATCATGGGTAAGGAAGCTGCTTTGTTTGTTACAAGCGGCACCCAAGGCAATCAAATTTCTGTAATGACCCATACACAGCCGGGAGATGAGATTATACTGGAAGAAAAATGCCATATTATAACTTACGAGGTGGGCGGTATAGGTAGGCTAGCTGGTGTACAGGCAAAGCTTATACGTGGAAAGAATGGCATTATGGATCCATCAGACATTGAAGCTGCCATACGAGGGGAAGATATTCATTTCCCAAAGACCAAGCTCATTTGCTTGGAAAACACTCACAATCGGGCTGGCGGTACTGTTATTCCTATGGACATACTGAAAAGGACTTATGAAGTTGCAAAAAAACACAAAATACCTATCCACATGGATGGAGCCAGAATTTTTAATGCAGCCACTTACCTAAACCAACCTGTTAAGGAAATTGCAAAATACGCAGATTCCATTATGTTTTGCCTTTCAAAGGGCCTATGTGCTCCAGTGGGGTCACTTATCGTTGGCAGCAAAGATTTTATTGCTAGGGCTCGGAAATTTAGAAAAATGCTGGGTGGCGGAATGCGACAAGCCGGTTTTTTAGCTGCTGCAGGAATTATAGCACTGGAAAAAATGACATCAAGGCTCAGAGAAGATCATGAAAATGCCAGGCTCTTGGCTGAGGGGTTAAGTGAAATACCAGGTATCGCCATAGATATGGACACTGTTCAGACAAATATTGTTATTTGTGATATTAGTGGACTTAAATTAACTGCAAGTGAATTTGCAGCAAAACTCTACGAAAAGGGAATTCGGGTAAATGGTGGCAATTCAAGTGTAGTAAGATTTGTAACACACTATTGGATTAAAAGAGATGATATAGAGGCTGCCATTGAAGCTGTAAAATCACTTTGTAAAGCTTAAATAAAATACTTTACGAAAGGAGGAACCACACCGCATACGGACAGGCTCTTTTAATCTGTTTGTATCTTGTGGAACCAAATGTTTATAATTGTTGGTAACCTCATCTTTATAGGGATTTTTTCAGCTGTACTTTGGCAACTTGACCTGTTAAACATATATTATGCCCTTGTCTCCATATTAATCATTATATCATACAACGCACTATATCTGGTTGAGAGAAAAAAAGAAAACAAGAAGCTTTATGAGATAGTAAAGCGCCTTAAAAAATTTAATAAGGGTCTCTTAGGGGAAAAATTTGATGACATTAAAGGCGGCACTGTAGGCAGCCTTGCTTTGGAAATAAATAAAGTAACACAAAACACGAAACATCTGGTGGGTGAACTTTCCATTGCTTCAGAGCAGCTAAAAGGTTTAAGTCAAAAATTTTATGGAGAGACAGATACCTCTGCAAAATCTTCTCAAGAAATTGCAGAAACTATCGCCCATATTGCTGAAAGGACGGAAAATCAGGTAAAGGCATGTGACAATGCTGTCACAGAGATTGTAAAACTCAGCGACCTTTCTAACCTGGTAGCCTCTGAAACTGCAAAGGTTGTTTCAGGCAATATAGAAGTGCAAAAAGCACTGCAGGAAACCTTCGAGATGATAGAAAAGCTAGTCAGCTCCATTGAACTGACTTCACAGCAAAACAGCATAACAACTGCTGAGGTGGAAGGACTAAAGAAGGAAGCTGATAAAGTAAGTGGAATTATTGAATCAGTAGAAAGTATCGCTCAACAAACAAATCTCCTAGCTTTAAATGCTGCAATAGAAGCTGCCAGAGCAGGAGAAATGGGAAGGCAATTTGCAGTTGTAGCCGATGAAATACGAAAACTTTCCATAAATGCCCAAATTGCTGCCAGCGAAATAAAGGAAACTATAGAAAATATAAGAGATAGAATCGTAAAATTGTCGGAAGAAATAGTAACAGGCTTAGAAAAAGTTCAAAGTGAAGCCCAGCAAGCAAAAGTTACAAAAAAATCTCTGGAAACTACCTCCCAAATAATTGAGGAAACCCTCGAATCAATGAATCAAATAAATAATCTCACTAAAGATGAGGCCATAGCTGCTGAAAATATAAGGAAGTTAATCGAAGACTTTTCTTCCCTTACCCAGGACATATCTACAGCTTTTCAAGAAACTGCCGCTGTTTCAGAAGAACAGGCTTCTATAATGCACAATATTAATTTGACAACGGAAAGTCTCTTGAAAGTGTCTGAAGAAATATATAGTTACGTAGAAAAAGTCTTGCAAAATTCTCAATATGATGTGTCTTCCGAAGCAAAAGCAGAAGTTTTGACTCTCCTTAAAAAGTGGGTAAAATCTCCCGAAATTCTGTCAATGGACAAGGAACAGCACCTTAAGGTATTTAACAGACTTAAAGAAGAATTTCCAAACTTTACAGGAATAATCACTGTAGACAGCAGTGGCATAAGTATTGCAAATTCAAATCCATCTCAAGTAACGGACTTTTCATTTAGAGATTGGTTTAAAGCAGCCAAAAACGGGGAAGATTTTACTTCTAATATGTATATTTCAGCTCTTACAGGAGTCCCAACAGTGACAGTGGCAACTCCCATATTTAAAGACAATGAATTCTTAGGAGCCATCAGTGCAGGAATACGTCTAAAGTAGTCCAGCAGCTTCCTTGCATCTGCAAGGAAGCATTTTTTATAAAAATATTTTTCTAACTATATAAACTGAAGCTGCAAAGCTGGCAAAATCAGCCAATAGTCCAAGGGGGATGGCGTAACGTGTTTTTCGTACACCAACTGAACTAAAATACACTGCTATGATGTAAAACGTGGTATCACTGGAGCCCAACATTGTAGATGCTAATCTCCCTATGAAAGAATCTGGCCCGTGGGTATCAAAAATTTCCATAGTCAAGCTCAATGCCGCCGGTCCGGAAAGGCTCCGGACAATTAATAAGAGCAAAGCATCTGTAGGTGCTTTAATCACTTTCAAAATGGGAGACAAGAGGGTTACCAGGATGTCTATAGCCCCTGATTCCCTGAAAATTCCAATCGCCACATATATGCCGATAAGATAGGGTATAAGTTTTACAGCCATCATAAAGCCTTCCTGGGCCCCTTCTACAAAAACTTCAAAAATCCTGACCCCTTTTAAATGGCCGTATAAAAACACTATGAAAATCAATCCAGGTATAAACCATGAAAAGCCTTGCCCTAGCATCTCCGCTGTCAATATTACCGCCCCTTTCGGCATATGTTTCTAATCACTATATCTCCTAAAATTGCCGCTATGGTAGAGCAAGTGGTGGCAAACAAAACAGCACCCATTATTTCAGATGGATTTTTGGAACCTGCCGATGCCCTTAGGGCAATTAGCGTGGCTGGAACTATCGTAACACTGGACGTATTTATAGCCAAAAAAGTGCACATAGCCTCTGTGGCCGTATCCGGTTTATCATTTAACCTCTGCAATTCCTGCATGGCTTTTAGACCAAAGGGCGTTGCCGCATTTCCAAAGCCCAACATATTTGCACTCAAGTTCATTAAGATACAGCCCAATGCTGGGTGTCCTTTTGGTATTGACGGAAAAAGCCAACGAAATAGGGGAGCTATTAGCCGACTCAATATATCTATGAGACCCGATTCCTCAGCTACCCTTGCTATGCCAAGCCACAAGCTGACAATGCTAATTAGCGTTATGGCTCTTTGGACTGCATTGCCTGCTGATGTCATTGCAGCAGTGGTAATGACATCTATTTTTCCGTTTACGGCGGCAACAATGATGCCTGTTAAGATAAATAAGGAAAAAATAAAATTCATGACTGGGGCCCTCCTTTATTAATCGTGAATTATAACCAGCGCCCCAGTAGGAACTGTGTCGTAAAACCATTTTGCATCTTTGTCTTTCAGCCTGACACACCCGTGACTGGCAGGAATACCCAGCTTTTTAAATTCTTCTTCAATAATTTCATTGTCCTTGTTCCGGGGCACTGAATGAATTAAATAATTGCCGGTAATTCTCACCCAATAAAGCCCTCCTTCTTGTATCCTCTCAGTCCAAAAGTATTCTCCCCTATCTTTCAATGTGAAAAATCCCTGGGGTGTCCGATTTTCCTCATCGGGAAGGCCGGCAGAAGCCACCATGGATCTGATTACCTTATCTCCACGGAAAACCACTACTCTTTGAATTGGCCTTAAGTTTACTTCTACCCACCATTTATCATCCATGTCCACTGTAGTAAATTCAAAAGTGTGGGGACTCATTTCCTCATCAAATATGGATTTGCCTGTCACATTTACCTGATAAGTGGTGTTGGGTATAAAAACGGTATGAGGCTTAAAAGTGGCGGTCTTTCCTTCAAGTTTGATGTCCCCTACCATGCCTTTTACTCGTATATCAACTTCTTTCATTTCTTCATCAAAATCTATGGAAATGGGATTATAAAGTTTTACATTTTTCTCACCAGCTGCAGGTTCTGTTTTAACTACCTTTGGCACGTCAGCTACTTTAAATACTCTATGAAAACCTGCATTGCTGACACCATTGGCAAAATTAGATAGGAACCCGTCAAATTTTACTTCATACTCCTTTCCCGGCACTAGAGGCGCTTTCGGCACTAATTCAAAGCTGCTGCTGTCTTTGAAAACCTTTCCATTCTCGCCTATCTTATACTTTTCCCTTAAGACATAATCAAAATCGGCAACAAGGCCGTTTTTTAAGGCATCTTTTTTTATGGGTGTAGAAAAGTCAAGTACAATGGGACCTGTGCTGGGGACAATAGGAGAAATACCAGTTAAAAATGGTGAAATCCTCGCCCGAAAGTCTGCTCTAACCACTTTATAAAGGCCAGGTATGGATGTTTTTAGGGGCCCCACATGTAATTTTGTATTAAAGCCTTTAGGTACGTTTTTTTCCATGGCAAATATCTCCAAAGTTTTAGAATCAATCCACCTGAGACTTTTTATAATTTCGGTACCTGGTCTTTCGGAAGTCAATTTAACTTTATCTTCTATACCTTCTTGCTCCACTGGAACATAAAAATTTATTGTAATTTTCACAGTGCCCAAATCATCCAGCTGCTTTATAGTAACCCTACTCATCCGTGAAAATAAAATCCAAATAGCAGCAATTGAAACTAGAAAAAAGAAAATTATATACTTGTTTCTTCTCTTCATTTATTTCCCTCCCATAGATATTTATGAAAAAAAAACAGGAACTTTCCTGTTTTTCTTAAATTAGAGCTGTGAGCTCTGTCACATTAAATTTTTTATATCCTGATATAATTGTTATAGATACAGAATTAGAAAGGAGAAACACTATGGCAATAAGAAGTATTGTTCATATTGATGAAGATAAATGCAATGGCTGCGGCCTTTGTATACCATCATGTGCCGAAGGAGCTATTAAGATAATAGACGGCAAGGCTCGCCTTGTTGCTGACAAGTACTGTGACGGCCTTGGAGCCTGTCTTGGCTCATGCCCTCAGGATGCTATTACGATTATTGAACGGGAAGCTGACGAATTTGATGAAGAGGCAGTAAAAGAATATCTTGAAAGTATAGGTGAAGATTTTGAGGAGGAAGACAGTTCCTGCCCCGGAAGCAGCCCAGTTTTCAGCTGCCCCGGCTCAAGATCAATGGATTTGAGGGAAACTAAAAAAGTTGCTTCTACTTGTGAAACAGGAGATGTCTCCATTTCTATCAAATCGCAGCTTAAACAGTGGCCAGTTCAGTTGATGCTGGTACCTGTACAGGCCCCCTATTTTGAAAATGCTGATTTGCTTATTACTGCAGACTGCGTAGCTGTAACCTACCCCAATTACCACTTGGGAATGCTAAAGGGCAAAGCTGTGGTTATGGGATGTCCAAAGCTAGATGACGGAAACTATTATGTGGAAAAGCTGGCAGCTATCTTTAAAAATAACAATATAAACAGCATAACGGTAGCCCACATGGAGGTGCCCTGCTGCTACGGCTTAATTAAGATAGTGGAGGAAGCCTTGGGCCGCTCAGACAAAAATATTCCTTTAAACTCAATAGAAGTCAGCATTGAAGGGGAAATTATTGACTGAAAAAAATAGAGTCCTTATCTTAACTTGATTAAGATAGGGACTCTATTTTTTTACGATAATATATGCCTGCTAGATCGATTCCTGGAAATCATATACAATGCGTGAAACATCGGCAAGGGTCTGCAAGGATACTTTTTCCCATGCCTCATCAGTAAATATGGTAATTATATATGGCCGATTGCTAAAAACGATCCCTACGTCATGAAATTTATCATTCAATGCACCCATTTTATGAGCGACTATAATATCAGCAGGCAGATCTTGAGGAATTCCTTCACTGAAAACAGAATTTGCCATATAATGGAGAACTTCATTGCCCAATTCAGGCTTTTCTTTGCTAAAAGTTAGTAGCCTTTCAAGGTATATACCCATATCTTCAGGAGTTGTTATATAAAGTCCGTTATCGCCTCCAGTGGCCTTGGCACCCAAAGCTTTCTCATAAGCCGTCAGTATAAAGGGGATGAGGTAAAAGGGCTATAGTAGTTACTGGTTTAAAAAACATAACTTTCCTTATATGATATAAGGTTTTTCTTATATGGGAAAATATAGACAGATTTCTTTAATTGCCTAACTGCTTTTGCTTATTTAACTATATCTTAAAGCGAGCTTTTTTTATGAAAGTGATCATACACCGCTTGTGCGACTTTCCTATTCATACCTGGCACTGCTGCCAGCTCTTCAACGGAAGCT
>JAMNZY010000160.1 GCA_023622055.1 Bacillota bacterium | reverse complement strand
GTGTTGACTTTATGAAGATTTTACTGTATATTTTTAGACGAAGACATTAAAGGGGAGTAGTCATATTGATAAAGCCACCAACCCGGCTTAATGCCTGGCTTTATCATTCAGTTTATCTGAAGACGAGACCTTTAATATAATTTTTTAATTATATTAAAGGTCTTTTTGTTTTGTCTAAATGGTATTGAAAATATAGAATATTATTTTTATAATGTTGAGTATTAGGGAGGTGGAATCTTTTAAAATAATTTGTTTTAATTTTCATATACTACATAGTACAAAGTATGAGGAGGGTATTTGTTGGAAAAGGTCAATTGGTATTCATTAGAAATGCAAGAAGTCTCTTCAAAACTGAATACTGATTTAGAAAAAGGCATTTCCTCTGAATTGGCAAAGGAAAGATTGAAGACCTACGGTTACAATGAATTGACCGGCAAATCAGGTCCCACCATCTGGCAAATGTTGCTTTCCCAATTTCAGGATTTTCTAGTACTCATACTTATCGGTGCAAGTTTGGTTTCCGCACTTATTGGGGAAGTAACGGACTCTTTAGTAATTATCCTTATAGTAATTTTAAATGCAGTATTAGGGGTTGTTCAGGAATTTAGAGCCAATAAAGCTTTAGAAGCCTTGAAAAAAATGGCGGCTCCTGAAGCTAAAGTCATTAGAGATGGAAAAATAACTGAAATTCCAGCTCGTGAACTGGTGCCGGGGGATTTAGTGATTTTAGAAGCAGGAAACTACGTTCCTGCAGACCTAAGACTTGTGGAAAGTGTCAACCTAAAAATTGAGGAAGCTTCTCTTACTGGTGAATCAGTGCCTGTTGAAAAAAATGCTGAAATTGTTTTTAATGAGGATGTCCCATTGGGAGACAGAAGTAATTCAGCTTTTATGAGCACGGTAGTAACTTATGGCCGAGGTAAAGGTATTGTTGTAGGCACTGGAATGAATACTGAAATAGGATTAATTGCTGAAATGCTGGAAAGCTACGAAGAAGAGAGTACACCTCTACAGAAAAAGCTTGCTGAATTAGGAAAAATCCTAGGAATTGCCAGTTTAGCTATTTGCGGAGTTGTTTTCTTGCTGGGCCTCATCAGAGGTGTTCCTGTTTTAGAAATGTTTATGACCGCTGTCAGTCTGGCGGTAGCAGCTATACCAGAAGGCTTGCCTGCCATAGTAACTATTGTGCTGGCCCTTGGTATGCAGCGCATGGTAAAGAGACATTCCATAATAAAAAAATTGCATGCCGTTGAGACTTTAGGCAGTACCACCGTTATTTGTTCCGATAAAACCGGTACTTTAACTCAAAACGAAATGACAGCACGAAAAATATTTGTTAATGGAAAATTTTACTCTATTTCTGGAGAGGGTTACAGACCTGAAGGAGAATTTACCCTCGACGGCGAAAAAGTCGACCCTCTTGCAGATCCCGATTTAAAAATGCTGTTCACCATTGGTGCGCTGTGTAATGATGCAAAACTTGAAGAAAGTGGCACTGACGGTGATAAAACTTGCCGCATTATAGGTGATCCCACTGAAGGCTGCTTAGTTGTTGGTGCAGCAAAAGCAAGCATTTGTTTGGAAGAATTAAATAAAACTAAACCCAGACTTCAAGAAATACCTTTTGATTCTGAACGCAAGCGCATGACAACTTTTCATCCCCATAAAGATGGATATATAGCCTGCATCAAGGGCGCTCCTGATGTTATGCTTAATTTATCAAATAGAATCTTGAAAGATGGACAGATATTAAATCTTACAGATGATGATAGAAAACAGATTTTAGAAGCAAATCACAGCATGGCTTCGCAAGCTTTAAGGGTATTAGCCTTTGCTTTCAAATTAGAAAATGAAATCCCCAAAGATCCTAAGCCTGAAGAAGTTGAAAAAGATATGATCTTTGTTGGTCTGGTAGGTATGATAGACCCCGCAAGACCAGAAGCAAAAGAAGCGATACAAATATGTAAAGATGCTGGTATTCGACCTGTGATGATAACGGGGGATTATAAGGATACTGCTGAAGCTATTGCACGTGATTTGGGCATGATGGACGAGGACTCTAAAGTTGTAACAGGTGCTGAACTTGATGCAATGAGTGATGAAGAATTAGTCTCAATTGCCGATGAAGTTTCCGTTTACGCTAGAGTCTCGCCTATTCACAAACTAAGAATTGTAGAGGCAATAAAGCAAAATAACCATATTGTTGCTATGACAGGTGACGGAGTCAACGATGCCCCCGCACTTAAAAAAGCCGACATAGGTATTGCTATGGGAATCACAGGAACTGACGTGGCTAAAGAAACTGCTGAAATGATTCTCACAGATGATAACTTTGCTAGCATAGTAGCTGCCGTTGAAGAAGGTAGGGTTATATATTCCAATATACGGAAATTTATATTCTTCCTCTTATCATGTAATATAGCTGAAATATTGATTATCTTTGTAGCAATGCTTGTTGGTCTGCCAATACCTTTAAAGCCAATTCAACTCCTGTGGTTGAATTTGTTAACTGACGCCTTCCCAGCTCTTGCTTTGGGAATGGAAGCAAAAGAACCTGATATTATGAAAAAGCCACCACGGAATCCTGATGAGCCAATAATGGACAGTCGAATGAAAGTGCAAATTGCAGTTCAAAGTATTTTTATGACAGTGGCAGTATTAGGAGTGTTCGTATTTGCACTGAATAGAACTTCCAATTTACAAGTGGCACAAACTTATGCATTTGCAACCCTTATTTTCAGTGAACTGTTGAGAGCATACACATCTCGTTCAGAAACACTTTCGGTATTTAAATTGGGTATTTTCAGTAATAAATATATGTTAGGTGGTACATTAATATCCTTTTTGTTACTGTTGGTGGTAATATATGTACCAGCTTTAAGAGAAATATTTGACACAGTAAAACTTTCCATCTACGACTGGGAATAAAAATTAGAGCCCTAATTAAACTAGGGCTCTAATTTTTTTAGTCCTCTTTTTTGCAGTCTCTACAATAACCAAAGAATTTAACCATGTGATCCTTCACTTGAAAATTATTGTCCCTTTCGATCCTGTGTTCCAATTGGTCCAATAAATCATCATCAAACTCATATACTTTCCCGCAATCAATACATATTAAGTGGTGATGCTGATGTCGCTCATCTTCACTAAGTTCATATCGATAGCATCCATCATTGAAGTTTAGCTTTTTTACAATATTAAAGTTGTCAAATAATTGCAAAGTCCTATATATAGTTGCAAGACCTATATTGGGAAATTTGCTCTTTACAAGCTCATAGACATCTTCTGTACTTAAATGCTTAGACTGGTTTTCAATAAGCACGTCAAGGGTTGCTCTTCTTTGTGGAGTCAGTTTAAGGTCATTTTCTCTTAACTTTTCTTCTATTAGCCGTATCTTTTCTTTCTTCTCTTCATCAGTAATCATGGACACAACACCGCCTTAGGCTTCTAATCTGTATATAGTATATTGCAAATAATATTCATTGTCAAGAACTCAAAACTTTATGAAGACCGCATCGGCAATGTCTTTTATTTGTCTTATTTTAACTAATACACTTTCAGAAATTTCTTCATCTGTTCCCAACACCATCAGAGCTTCTCCACGATAAGCTTTTCGCCCCAGCTGCATATAAGCGATATTGATATCATTTTCACCTAATAATGTCCCTACTTGACCCACTATACCCGGTCTATCTCTATGAAATGACATCAGCGCATACCCTTCAGGGATAAGGTCAATTTTATATTCATCTACAGCAATTATTCTCTGTTCATCTTTACCAAAAACTGCTCCAGTTATGCTGCCTACGCCCTTATCGGCAGTAATTTTCATTTGTACAGTGCCTGGAGCATCTTGATCTTTGCTCACCTTTTTCTCAATGATCTTAATTCCCCGCTCTTTGGCCAGATAATAGGCATTGACTATATTTGCGGGAGTTTGCAGTACATTTGTTAATATGCCTTTAATGCCCGCAGTTGTTATAGGTTTCACATCAAATTGAGCTACTTTGCCAGAGTAAATCATCTCAACTTCACTAATTCGACCGTTTTTCAGCTGTGTGTAAACTGAGCCCATCTTTTCAGCCAATTCCATAAAAGGTTTTATCTCTTTATACTGTTCAGGCCTTACTGAAATCATGTTTACTGGATTTTTGACCATCTCTCCTTTTAAAGCTCTTATTATGTCTTGTGCTACATCGATGGCAACATTGACTTGTGCTTCAGCAGTAGAGGCACCTAAATGGGGTGTTGCTATGACATTTGGCAAATCTATGAGGGGACTATCTAGTGGCGGCTCATTCTCAAAAACATCCAAGGCACAAGCTGCAATTTTGCCTGATACAAGGCCTTCGTAAAGGGCATTTTCATCGATAATTCCACCGCGAGCACAATTTATGATAATAACCCCATCTTTCATCATATCTATACGTTCTTTGTCAATCATGTGATAAGTTGATTTCGTAACGGGAACATGAAAAGTTATGAAATCAGATTCTTTCAAAACCGTCTCTAAATCTGTCACTTTAATATTTATGTTTTCCACATGTTCTTTGATAACATAAGGATCATATGCAATGATATTCATGCCTAAACCTATAGCTTTTTTAGCCACATCTTTTCCTATACGGCCTAAGCCAACAACACCAAGAGTTTTGCCTCTAAGTTCTATGCCCATAAATTTTTTTCTATCCCACTTTTTATTTTTAAGGCTCATAACTGCCGCCGGAATATTTCTAGCTGCAGCCATCAATAATGCAATGGTATGTTCACTAGCTGCTATGGTATTTCCTTCAGGGGCATTTACTACTAAAATCCCCTTTTTAGTTGCAAATTCAACATCGATGTTATCTACACCGACTCCGGCTCTGCCTATGACCTTTAAATTGCTATTTTCTATTATTCTTTTTGTAATTTTAGTTGCACTTCTTACGACAACGGCATCGTAATT
>JAMNZY010000043.1 GCA_023622055.1 Bacillota bacterium | reverse complement strand
GTGGTAAGTTTAGAGATAGTTAGCGAAGCGGAGGATAAGGCAAATCACCTGAGCTTAAGTCAATTGATTTGCCCCGTAACAAGTTTACTATATCTTTATGCCGGAACTCTGCCATCGAAAATGCTAGCACAGCAAGCTAAATTAATACAGGATTTACACTAAAGCACCACCTATTTGTACTTTTGCATGCTATATACTTATATATGTGTTGAAAATCATTATTTTACAAAAAAAGTACAAAATTCACATTCACTGTTGATATGCCCTGGCTTATAATGCAGGTAGAGTTTAACAATGAAGTGAAAGGACATTTAGTTATGAGTGCATATTACTATTTAGCCAAAATGAAATTATTGGTTTTTCTTTCATATAGATTTGAGGTGTTCACTTCACTGGGTACCAACCTGATAGTGGTCATTGCAAATATATACCTGTGGAAAGCTGCATACAAGGGTATTGACAGTGTTGCAGGCGTCAAAGAAAATCAGATGTTAACATACACAATAATGTCAACTCTGCTTGCGTCATTTTTCAGCGTAAACATTGTAAGCGGTAAATAATACCCACATTTAAATGCAAACAGGCTTATGAGATAATCTCTCCAGAAAATATACTGGAGGTATAACTTTATGACCAAAGCAGATCTTTATCAAAAATGGGCATCCATAATTGCAGAGTACAAATCCAGCGGACAGACGCAAACTTCATTTTGCAAATCCGCGGGGATAAGTCTTCGTCAGTTAAGCTACTGGTTGAGAAAAGAAAGACAAAACGGAATCATACAATCAGAATCTCCCAAATGGATTCCGGTAGAAGTAGATCATAAAGAGCATACAGGCAAAGGCCAATCAATCGAAATCAAATTTGGCCCAGCTGAAGTTCAAGTCAAACCAGGCTTTGACCAGAAGCATCTGTTGGATGTGCTAATGGTGCTGAGGGAATTATGCTGAGCATAGCCGGCACCGACAAGGTCTACCTTGCCTGTGGAAGTACCGACATGCGTAAGTCTATCGATGGCCTGGCTGCCATCGTCCAGCAAAGCTTCGCATTAGACCCCTTCTCGTCTTGTCTATTTGTGTTCTGCAATAAAAAACGTGATAAGCTTAAAATCCTCCAATGGGAACATAATGGTTTCTGGCTATATTACCGGAGGCTTGAAAAAGGCAAATTCCAATGGCCTAAAGAAAGTTGCGGCACTCCAATGAAGGTTGGTGTCCGTGAACTGGGTTGGCTGCTGGATGGACTATCCTTGGAGCAGAAGCAGGCACACAAAAAAGTGACAGTAAGTGCAGTAATATGAATACTTTCAAGACAAAAATATTTATATTTTTTATCATTTTCCTGGAAAAAACCGTAGAAAAATGATATAATAAAATTATGGAAAACACAGTGAAATCAACGGTTACAATAGAAAAACTCCAAACAGAAATTGAAATATTGAAGCAGGAAAAAGCCGAGCTTGAAGCAAAACTCAAATGGTTTGAAGAACAATTCCGGCTGCATCAGCATAAGCTTTTTGGGCGTTCAAGTGAAAAGACGGAAGTCCCTGAACAGCTAAATCTTTTCAACGAGGCGGAATCAGAAGCCAAGCCTGCAGTTCCCGAACCAACATTAGAGGAAATTACATATAAACGTCGTAAAAAGCAGGGGCACAGAGAAGAAATGCTTAAAGACATTCCTGTAGAGACCATAGAGTATCGCTTGCCTGAAGAAGAGCAGGTTTGTGATTGCTGTGGCGGCAAACTGCATGAAATGAGCAAGGAAGTAAGGCGGGAAATAGAAATTATTCCGGCTCAGGTGCGTGTAAAGGAACATGTGCAGTATGTATATGGCTGCCGTAATTGCGAGAAGAATGAAATATCTACACCGATAGTAACAGCCCCAATGCCAAAGCCGGCACTTCCTGGAAGCCTGGCTTCGGCATCCGCCATAGCTCATGTAATGACGGAGAAATTTGTAAAAGGGCTTCCTCTTTATCGTCAAGAGCAGGACTGGGAGAGGATGGGGATTGAAATATCCAGGCAAACCATGGCGAACTGGATGATACAAAGCTCCGACAGGTGGCTGCGGCCGATATATGAACGAATGCGGGAACACTTGCAGCAAAGGGACATCCTCCATTCCGATGATACTACCCTCCAAGTACTCAAGGAACCCGGGCGAGCCGCAGATTCAACCTCCTACATGTGGCTATACCGGACCGGCCGGGAAGGGCCTCCGATTATTCTTTATGACTACCAAACTACCAGGGCTGGCAAACATCCTAAAAAATTTCTTGAAGGATTCAAAGGTTACCTTCATACGGATGGGTATGATGGTTATAGTGGCATGCCCGGAATCATCCAGGTTGGTTGCTGGGCACATGCAAGGCGTTATTTTGTCGACGCCTTAAAAGCCATGCCTCCAAAAAAAGATGACAAGCCCACAGTAACAGAAGAAGGTTTGGCATTTTGCAATAACTTGTTTGAGATAGAAAAAATGCTTCATGATGTTACACCGGAAGAAAGATATGAGGGCCGATTGAAACACAGCCGACCAGTGCTTGATAAATTCAAGGAATGGCTCAAATACTGGAGTCCAAGAGTAACTCCCAAAAGTTCATTAGGAAAAGCAATCCAATACTGCCGGAACCAGTGGGACAAGCTGGAGGCCTTTATGCTGGACGGCAGGCTAGAGATTGATAACAACCGAAGTGAACGGTCGATAAAGCCTTTTGTAATCGGGAGGAAGAATTGGCTGTTTAGCAACACGCCTAAAGGAGCCAATGCCAGCGCAACAATTTACAGTATTGTGGAGACGGCAAAAGAGAATGGGTTGAACCCGTTTGAATATCTTACTTATCTCTTTGAACGTCTACCGAATATAAATATCAAGGATCAACATGCATTAGACACCTTGTTGCCATGGTCAGCAAATCTTCCGGGTCATTGCAAAGTGCCCAATAAATAATATATATTATACCCCTGCTAAATCAAAGGTGGGGGCTATTTGACGCTTACATTTCAACCTAAAACAAAGTTAGCTATGGTCTTTGAGACATTGGATTTATCAAAAGTAGTTGGTGGTCTACAGAAAAAATCCAAATTTGGCCCCAAGGGCCATGATCAGGAAAA
>JAMNZY010000134.1 GCA_023622055.1 Bacillota bacterium | reverse complement strand
GTAGATGTAGCTGCTGCCGAGGAAGCCTTAAAACAGGTTCAGCTGCAAAGGTCTGGGGCCATATACAATTATAACTTAGCTCGGCTTAAACTGGAAAATGTAGTGTACTTTTCTGTATCTGGAAGTGCTGCCGGTGCTACGGGAGCAGCATCTATGTAGTTTTTCGTGAAAGCTATACATATTACCTTTAAATTACAATCATGTTACAAAACGGTTACAACTTTAAGATACCCTCATAATTTTGGAAACATCTTCGATATTATATGGTAGATAAAGCAAAACCTAGTTTCCGGAAACAGGGTCCATATTCAAAAGAGGAGGGTATCAATGAAGATTTACAAAAAAAGTGCTGTGTTGTTCCTAGCATTAATTATGCTAATGACATTCATGGCACCTGTAGCTGACGCAAAAGGATTGAATATCCCACCGGGACAGCTAAAAAAAGTGACAGGAATACCGTATGGACAGCTTAAGAAAATAGGCTTTGTGGATTTAGACCATACGGTGGAGTGGGCTAGGCTTGCCATTGACCGGATGTATGCTCGCGGTATTTTTACAGGGTATCCGGGCAATATTTTCAAGCCAAAGAACAATGTGACTCACTTGGAAGCTATCATCATGGCTCTTAGGGTCATGGGATGGGAAGAAGAGGCTAAGAGGGCTAAGGTTGACGACGATATAAAGAAAATCAATCTTTCATGGAATGACGCTTATTACTATGTGGCTTTAGCAGTTGAAAAGGGTCTAATCAAACCGGAAGAATTGAGGGGCTTTAATCCCAACGGACCTGCCAAGCGCTATGAAGTGGCCAGGTACATCGTAAGGGCATTGGACATGGAAGGGGAAGCTAAAAAATACATGAAAGAAAAACTTCCCTTTAAAGATGCCAATGCCATTCCAAAAGATGCCGTTGGGTACGTATATGTTATGGTGGACTTAGGGCTTATGAAAGGGGACGACAACAACAGATTCAAGCCAAATGACCCCATTACTAGGGCAGAAATGGCGGTTATGTTAAACCGCTTGGATGAAAGTCTAGGTCAGGAAGACGAAAACAAATTAATTGGCACTATAAGAGATATAGACTTAGAAGATTTAACCATAACAATTCAAAATTCATCAGGCACTAAGACTTATGACCTTTTAGAGAAAACACCGGTTTATGTAAACGGCAGATATCGCAGCTTGGAAGATTTAACAGCGGGAGACAAGGTGGAGTTGTTCCTGGATGAGGATGAATTTGTGATATTTATCCAAGTCATTGAAAAGACCAAAAAGGCCATAATTTCAGCAAAAGGTCTTGTGGCTGAAGTGAGCAGAAGAACAATTTCTTTAGCAACATATATAACAAATCCTGATGAGGGCTTTTTAGGGACACTTAAGGAAAGTGATATAGAGGGTCGCCACTATGAGTTGGAAACAGCTCAAGGGACATTTGTATTAAAGGGTAATATAAAAGGACTTGAAGACTACGTAGGAGAAAAAATCGTGGTCAAAGGGGAATTGACAGAGGAGCTTTCCTTTTTCATGAGGGGCTATATCATTGATGTAGAAAAATATTATGTATTGAGGTCCAGGGATTTGGTAACTTTTGATATAGATGAGGACACCAAAATCACATTAGATGGCAGTGAAGCAAAACTTCCTGAAATTAAGGCAGGAGATTTTGCTCAAGTTCGAGCAGACAAAAATAATCTTGCTTTAGAAATCAAGGCAGAGAGTTTTAAAGAAAAAGTTAAAGATTGGGAAAGGGGAAGAAAAAGTACACGGGTCGGCAAACTGGAAGGCAAAGTTGTTTCCGTTAGTTTGGGAACGACTTGGCAGCTGACCATAAAAAACGACGACGGACAGTATACTCTCATTATAGACAAAGATGTGGAACTAGATGGCATAAAGAGCTTGAGACAGCTCAAAAGGGGTATGGAAATAGAAATAAAGATTGAAGACGGAAAGATTGTAGAAATAGAGGTTGATGACTGAGTCAAAGCTTAAGAGCGGATTTTCCGCTCTTTTTTAACTTGCCAAGGCTTTTATTGACATAGTAAATGCCAAATTTTATAGTAAACATAAGACTCTAATAGCATGCAAGTGAGGGTTATTTGTAAAAAATACTGTTAAATTTCAGGTGGTGTTTAAATGAACAAACACAAAATAATCATACTCCCAGACAATATTGAAATTTCGGCTGAAGCTAACACATTCTTAAAAAAAGTATTAATAGAAAACGGTGTATACTTTGAATTTCCCTGTGGCGGCACCGGAATATGCAGACAGTGTAAGCTGAAAATCATCAAAGGGGACGAAGAAGAGGAAGTCCTGGCCTGTAAGTTCAAAGTCCAAGAGGATTTAATCATCAAAATTCCTGCAAGGGAAAAGAAACACAATGTGCTAATAGATGGTGATAATCGTCAAGCAATATTAGATCCACTGGTTAAAAAAGTTTTTCTAAAGTTGCCTCCGGCAACATTGCAGGACAATCGGGATGACTGGCACAGAATTACTGGCCAAAGGGGAGTTAAGGCAAATCTCAAAGTCCTCCAAGATTTACCTGGGATAATCAGGAAGAGTAATTTTAGTGTTACCCTGGTGTTTTCAAGGGAAGAAATCATAGCTGTGGAAAGTGGTGATACCACCGAAATATTATTTGGCATGGCCTTTGACATAGGTACTACAACAATTGCAGGATACCTGCTTAATTTAAAAACGGGAGAGGAAATAGCTCAAGTCTCATGTCTTAATCCCCAGACAAAATACGGTGCCGATGTAATATCCCGGATAAACTACGCCTCTCAATCCATTGAAGGATTAAATGACATGCACAATGAGATTATATCTGAAGTAAACAGTCTTATTGAAAAAGCAGTGAATGAAATAGGATGCAGTAAAGAGGATGTGTATGCAGTGACTGTTGCAGGGAATACTGCCATGCAGCATCTGTTTTTAAAAATACAACCTGAGTATTTAGCCAAAGCTCCCTATATCCCAACTGTAACAGGAGAGGTAGTCCTGGATGCTGAAGATATCAATATTAAAATAAATCCTAGGGGGAAGGTGTTTGTATTTCCAAATATAGCCGGTTTTGTGGGAGGAGATACGGCAGCAGCAATTTTAGCTGCTCAGATGGACACTTCTGATAACTTAAAGCTATTGATAGACATAGGCACCAATGGAGAAATAGTGCTGGGAACTAAAGATAGATTGTTGGCATGTTCTACAGCGGCAGGCCCCGCCTTTGAAGGAGGAAATATAACCTGCGGAATGAGAGGTGCTGCTGGGGCCATAGATCATGTTTTTATAGATGAAGAATTTAAATATACAGTGATAGACGATGTATCACCTTGTGGAATAGCCGGTTCGGGCTTGGTAGATGCAATTGCCCAGCTTTTAAAAATAGGCATTGTAGATAAAACAGGACGGCTCCTGAAACCTAAAGAGGTAAAAAATGAACTTGGCAGAAAATACCGGGACAGGATTATTGATATCGATGGCGTACTGTCATTTGTGCTGACTTACAATACCCAGACAGGTAAGCCTATCTTTATAAGCCAAAGAGATATTAGGGAATTTCAATTGGCAAAAGGGGCAATCGCCGCAGGAATTGACATACTTTTGAAAGCCTATGGCGCAAAAGCAGAAGACATTAGGGAAGTGCTCCTGGCCGGAGCCTTCGGAAATTATTTAAACTACAAAAGTGCATGTAGGGTAGGCTTAATTCCGGAACAATTAGAAGATAAAACCAGAGGAATAGGCAATGCAGCAGGTGTTGGTGCCAAATGTGGGCTGCTGTCTGAAAAAGAATTTGAGCGTGGGGCAAAACTTTCCCAAAAGGTTCAATACATCGAGCTGAGTTCCCATCATGAATTTAATCAGATCTTTATTAACAAATTAGACTTTTAGATAATAGGACATTGTCCTGGTAATTTTTTGCAAATGAAATGTTTTTTAACAAAAAAGAGGACATATCCCAGTTTTTGTAGAATACTAAAAGCATATTAAAAAGGAAATAATGTTTCGACGGAGGGAGATTTTATGAGCAGTAGGAGATTAAAAAAAGCAGCCATTGCATTTTTAACTGCATTCCTTATATTGAGTTTTAGTACTAGTCAACTGTTTGCAGCAAGTTTGAAGTTTACGGATATTACTGCAGCAAGGTATGACTGGGTGCGGCCGTACATAGAGAAGATGAACTTGGCAGGTATTGTAAAGGGCATGACTGATACCACCTATGGCCCGGATAATCCAGTTACCAGAGAACAGCTCATAACTATGCTGGTGAGGCTCATGGGCTGGGAAAGCCAAACCAGCGGAAAAACTTTGCCTTCTAATTTTCCAAAGGCAAATTCAGTGGCCCCCTGGGCAAGGGCATACGTGGCAGTGGCAATTGAAAAGGGAATAGTTTCTGGAAAGGATTTTGAAGATTTTAGACCTGCGGATGCAGCTAAAAGGTCAGAAGTGGCAGTTTTTGCAGTGAAGGCATTGGGCCTGGGGCAAGAGGCTGAAAACCGTAAAACTTTAACTGCTTCTCTGGCGTTTACAGACGGTTATATGATTGAGCCAGAACATAAACCCTATGTGGATATAGCAGTTGAAAAGGGAATAATGAAAGGTTTCCCCGATAATACTTTTAAGCCCAATGAAAAGTTTACCCGCGCCCAAATGGCTACAGTGCTCCACAATCTGTCGAAACTCACAAAAGCCCATAATATTATCAGCGGCGTAGTGGAAAAGATAGATACTGAATTGTTGCCATCTGTTGAAATAAAGCTCAGCGATGGCAGTCAGAAGTGGTACAATGTAAGCTTAAGCCAAACTTTGATTTACAAAGAAGATGAAAGCGGCAATCTGGTTAAATCTCAGCTGAAAGATATTAAAACTGGCGACTATGTGAACATAATCAGCAGCGGAAATGAGGCAAAATACATTGATGTGATTTCCGGCAGTACAGGCACTATAATAGACGATAGTGTGGTAGAAGGAACAATAAAAGAAATAAACCTTACAAGGAGTACACTTACTATTAGGACCAGTGACAACAAGGAAAGGATATACAATCTTAAAAATCAAACCAAGGTATATATAGACAGCAGTGAGGCTACTTTATATCAGCTGTCTGTAGGCCAGCAGGTGAAGCTAACGGTATCTGGAACAGATGTAGATAGAATTGATGCAAAAGGCATTGATAAGGTGGTAAGAGGTACAATCCGCGCCATAAATACATCCACCAATGTTTTGACAATACAAAATGAAGATAACGACAACTATGAAAGTTACACTGTTTCATCTAATGTGAGGATTTATCGAGACAATAGAGCCGCAGACATTTACCAATTGAAAATAGGAGATGTGGCTACACTGACTGTATCTAGCAGTAAGGTAGTGGAAATTGAGGCTGAAAGTGCAACAAGAGAAATTATCGGGATCATCACCGGTTTTGACTTTGCCAGCAGAAATCCAGTGCTGATAGTGGAAGATGAGGACGGCATAGAAAGGGAATACGAATTAGATGAAGATGCCACTATAAGGAAAAACGGCAAAAGGGCCAATATCAGCGACCTAAAGAAGGGCGACGAAGTGACCCTTACACTGGAATACAATATAGTAGTGAGAGTGGCAGCTGAAAGCGTAAAGCGAGATATAAGTGGAACCGTAAAGGCTATAACTTTTGCTGACACCACTACCGTCACAGTAGTTGACGATAAAGGCAAAGAGCATATTATAATCATAACTCCAGATACTGAAATAACCAAAGACAGAAAACGTATAGATGTCACAGAACTCCGCGTAAACTATTACTTGGATATGGAAGTGGAAAATGATGAAGCTCTAAGCATCGATGTGACGGTTCGAAAAGTGCAGGATACTCTGCGAGGCAGAGTAGTTAATATAAACGACGACGTGAAAGTTATTGTAATCAGTGTGACAAGGGATGGTGGGACAAGAGAAACCCAGCACATATACTATACCAGTGACACTGTTGTATTAAAGGGCAACAGGGAAATCCGAATCAGCAGGATTGATGAAGGCAATGAAATCATAGCCATTGGAGGTTATAATGGCGGCCTGTTCTTTGCTGATATAATTCACGATATTACCATTTCCGACTAAAATATGTTAAGGCCTTGCTAAGCAGCAAGGCTTTTTTTTATTTCCCAGGAAATCTTGTCGAAAATTGCCTTTAGAGGCTTTGCCAATCATTAGAATTAATATTTACTTTCGGCAGACAGAAAGAAAAGGAGGAATTTATTAACAAACATAGAATAAAATAGTTAGGCAAGTTTTATTTATCAGCAAAAAATAAAGACTTGTATTAACTGATAATTTTAAAGCTTACAAACTTTAAAATTAGGCAGGGGATTTTATGGACAAAAATACAGTTCTTGTGGTGGATGATCAGCACTTGATAAATGTGATGCTTAAAGAAGTGCTGTCAGATTCTGGCTTTGATACTCACATAGCCTCTAATCATTTGGAGGCAGTGGAAATAGCCAAAAGTGAGCGTCCAGATATTGCAATCCTCGATGTTAATTTGCCGGACATGGATGGATTTGAACTATTATTGATACTGAGAGAAATAAATCCTGACATTAAAGCCATATTTATATCAGGTTATTTTGACGCGGAATATGCCCAAAGGGCCTTTGCTGAAGGTGTCATCAGATACTTCATAAAGCCCTTTGATATTTTCGAACTGGTAACCTTCCTAGTTGAGTTCTCATCTCTGGACTAACCTTCGAAAGGAGAAGGCAAATGGCAGATGGACAGCGGCAAAGCAAAGTAGATCTGGAAAAATATTTTATTACAGCAAGATATACTGTAAAAGAAGACCCGCTCTTGTATGTAAAAGAAGGTAGTCACAAGGTTGTAATTAAGTATGAGGGTGAAGAAGATAAAACCTTTGAATACGATGTAGATTTTTCCATTATTGAGGATGCTGAAGGTCATGTGGGTTATTTGGCATCTGTAGAAGATGCAAAAAAAGCTGAAGTACAGGGGTTAAAAAAAGCTGAACTTGAAAGTTGCCTTGCTGAAAAGGAAATTGCCGCCAGTTATGTCCATGAATTGCGAAATCCTATTTTTTCCATAAGAGGCTTTTTGCAAATTCTCAGACAGAGTTTTAACGATGATGACAAGAGAAAAGAATATACGGATATAGCTATAAAAGAATTAGACAGAATGCACAATCTCATCAACGATTATTTGTCAAAATACAAGGGAAATAAAGGTTTAGATGATAAAGGCAATAGGGGTATATCTGTCAAAAACATATTAGAGGAATTAATGGCCTTTTTTCAACACAATTTTCAGCTCAAGGGCATATCCTATGACCTTGAATTTGACGATGATGAACTTTTGGTGTCAATAGACAAAGAACATTTGATACAAGTTTTTATTAATATCATACAAAATTCCATTGATGCCATGAATAGAGGTGCCAATTTAACTATTAAAGCCTTCAAAGAAGATAATTGGGCATGTGTGGAAATTAAAGATGAAGGTATTGGCATAAAACAAGATGACATTGATAAGATCTTTACTCCATTTTTTAGCACAAAAGAAAATGGGACAGGCCTTGGTTTATATATATCCAAGCGAATCGTGGATAAAAGCGGTGGAAGTATAAAAGTAGAATCCAAAGAAGGAAAAGGGACTACAACTTTTATAAAGTTTCCTTTGGCTAAAAAATTAAAGGATGCACCGCAAATTGAAAAATAGTAACAACTTATCTAAATATTGACTGTACAGCTTATAAATGGTATAATATCAGCAAAAGGCAAATCCTCCTCGGTGTATCTTATAAAAAGGGGGCCCTGTGAGGGCTCTTTTTTTAAGTTTAACTCTCCTTTTTATTTTTTGAATATTTTTCCTTTCTTTGAACATAATTTTTTAATAGAGCTTTTCCACAAAAACCCTATCTTTTTAAAAACTTCCTGTTTCTAAACTCCCACATGTATGTTATCCATGTTAAAAGGTTTTCTTTAAAAATTAAATGTTAAGGAAGTGACGTGGTGCTAGTATCAGAGCTAGAGAAAAAGACTATTGCACAGCTTCATGAAATAGCAAAAGAAAAGAAAATCCCAGGTTACTACAAGTATCGCAAGCGGGAACTCATACTTAAAATAATAGAAGCCTTCAGTGAAGAGGGCGAGGGCATGGCAGAAGGTGTTTTGGAAGTTCTGCCTGACGGCTATGGTTTTTTGAGGATTGAAAACTACCTACCCTCGGATGAAGATATATATATATCTCCATCTCAAATTCGCCGCTTTCACCTAAGGACCGGTGATATGATCTCTGGAACCATTAGGCCTCCAAAGGAAGGAGAAAAGTACAGAGCTGTTCTGCAGATAACAGCTGTTAATGGTCTAGACCCTGAACATGCCGTTTGCAGATACCACTTTGATTCCCTAACACCCATTTTCCCCAATTCTCGGTTTATCATGGAACACGATCCCGAGGAACTTTCCACACGGATTATCGACATTATCTCACCCATAGGAAAAGGTCAAAGAGCTCTCATCGTGTCTCCACCAAAAGCCGGCAAAACTATGATGCTTAAAAACATTGCCAACAGCCTCACCAAAAACCATCCTGAGGTACAGCTGATAGTGCTCCTAATCGATGAAAGGCCTGAAGAGGTAACAGATATTAGGCGTTCTGTGGAAGGAGAAGTTGTAAGCTCTACTTTTGACGAATTGCCTGAAAATCATTTAAGAGTTGCTGACATGGTGCTGGAAAGAGCTCAAAGATTAGTGGAAAGCGGAAAAGACGTGGTAATCTTGTTAGACAGCATAACCCGCCTGGCGCGAGCCAACAATCTGGTGGTGCCTCCTACAGGCAGAACCCTTTCAGGAGGTCTTGACCCCAGTGCCCTTCACAAGCCAAAGCGCTTTTTTGGCTCTGCCCGCAATATTGAGGAAGGCGGCAGTTTAACAATAATAGCCACAGCTCTGGTAGATACCGGCAGCCGTATGGATGATGTTATTTATGAAGAATTTAAGGGAACTGGGAATATGGAGATACACCTTGATAGAAAACTTGCAGAGCGCCGGATATATCCTGCCATTGACATAAAAAAATCCGGCACCCGCCGGGAGGAACTGTTATTTTCCAAAGAAGAATTGGAGGCCACATGGGTATTGAGAAAAGCTTTGGCACCCCTAGATACAGTTGAAGCCTGCAACATATTAATCAACAAATTGAAGAAAACTAAAACAAATCGTGAATTTTACGAGGGCATTGCTGCCATGGTAAATGATATGCAGAAACAATAAAAAATTTATTTTATATATCCTTTTGCCTTAAGCTTTGCCAAATGTTGTTTTAACTTGGCATTTATATCTATATTGTAATTCTCCTCAAGGACGAACATCATTGAAACAGCTACTTGAGCTACGTCTAAAAGCTCCTGGGCCATCATATCAACTACTTTTTCTTCATCCATCTCAATGGCTTCACCGCTCTGGCCTCGAAACTTTCCTATGGCTTGGGCAAGCTCACCGGCTTCCTCCATTAACTTTAATGCCGTTGATTCAAGGGTTGGGGTTAGACCATTTAGTTTCGGTAAACTGATAACTTTATAATCATTATCGGATTTCATTAATTATTCACCTCATTTTCCAAAAAGGGACTCTCTGGTTTCATCCACCGAGAGGCCAAATAAGTAAAGAGAGCTGCGACTATCAGTCGTGTAATAAAAAGAAGCATACCGTTTACACCGAAAGCCACGAAGATGGCTGTATCTTCAAAAACCGCATGAGCTGCCACTAAAAAATATGTTAACAGGTAAAGGTCACGGCGAGGGAGTTTGTCCTCTTGAGCTGATTGAATTATCATTCCGGCACCGTAGGACAGCCCTATGACAATGCCGATAACTAAGGGAAAACCGGATTCTTCTTTCATATCGTATATTTTTACCAGTGGCGAAAACAGCCGGGCTATTTTATCAAGGATTCCCAAATCTTTTAAAATCTCCATCACAATCATAAGAGGAATCACGATAAAGGCAATCTGCTTTATTGAGTTAAAACTGCCTACAGCAGCTTCTGTTAAAATGCTAAGCAATATGCTCTACCTCCAATTACAAAAAGAGATTAAATGCTATTCCGGAAACAACAGCTAATCCCACTCGCACTGCAATTACATTGATGGCTGAAAGACCTATTTTTTTTGCCAGGGCTGTTTCTACTAACAGGCTGTGGCAGAATGAAAGCATTATGGCCAATATGGATATTTCTTTAAGAGTTAGGTTAAGAGAAGCTATGGCTCCGATGGCAGCATATAGATTTACTAAATTGCCCATTACTAAAACAATGGCTGCTTCACCTGGCAGGCCCAAATACCCCATGAGGGGTGCAAACCCTTCCGAGATCCAGTTGATAATGGGTGTGTGTTTAAGGATAGTTACGATAAAATAGACAGGCACCATAATTTTGGAAAGTTCCCAGGTGATTTTGAGGCCTGACATAAATCCCCGCTTTAATGTATCAAGCCAAGTACATTTATTTTGCAAATAAGCTCCTCCTATCCTTGGAAAAAATCTTTTTGTCTATTATAACATGGATACGTAAAAAGATGGAAGGATGATTAGATTATTTCATCTGATAATAGCTCTGACAAGGGTACGATTTCAAAACCTTTTTCCCATAAGCCTTCTATAATTCGTGGCAAAGCCTTTAGTGTGGCTTCTCTGCCCTCGTGCAGCAGAATAATAGCTCCATTTTCAGCCTTTTCTACAACGTGTCGGGCGATGTAGTTGGAATCATTCCTCTGCCAATCTCGAGGGTCTACACACCACAATACAGTGGTAAGTTTATGCTTTTTAGCTATGTCAATTACAGCGTCATTAAAACTTCCATAGGGTGGTCGAAAGAATCTTATTTCCGAATCTGTAATATTTCTAATGGCGGACAAACTCCTTTGGAAGTCTTCTTCCAAAGAATTTATGTTCATCTCCGTCAGCCTTCTGTGATTGTATGAGTGAATGCCAATTTCATAGCCGCTTTCTGCAATCCTTCTGGCTTCATCAGGGTATTTTTCAATTTGAATTCCAATTAGAAAAAAGGTGGCATCAATATTGTATTTTTGTAAAACATCTATATATTTTTCAGTCAACAAATAAGGGCCATCATCAAAAGTAATAGATACCCGCTTTTTATGATCAGGTCCCTGTCTTATGAATTTAGAAGCCAGCACAGATTCTGAAAGTGGTGGCAAAGTGTTTATATGAACTTGCTGTCGTACAGCTTTTTCATCCAAAAAGTCCAATCTATTCCAATTAATCCAATAAACAGGTTCAGCTACATAGGTCTGTCCGATGCTGCTTTTACCTGGAAAGGCCCCTAGCGAAAAGAGAACTAACCAGACAATAATAAAGCATCTTATATAAGAATATTTATTATTTCTTTTGTTATCAAGGACTACCTGTGAGTTCATCTCTGTTTCTCCTCAACATAAAATAACCTTCATATTAATCATATCACATGAAAGGGCCAATAGTATCTCCTTAAAATTACATTAATGTTACAAGATGCTTTTTAATGTTGAAATTTTGAGGAGTCAATGATTAAAAAAATTCTTGTGAAAATATACTAATTTAAGATTAAGTGCTATAATATCTATAGCATTAAAAGGAAGTGCCGGGGTGAAAAAATGTCGTTACAGCTTATGGAACTTTTTAAGGGTTTTCGTTTAATGGATCTACTTGATATAGCAATAGTTGCCTATGTTTCATATAAAGCCATTCAATTAATTCAGGGGACACGGGCAGTGCAACTTTTAAAAGGCCTTGTGGTTTTGGTAGTTTCTACAAAGGTAAGTGAATGGCTGGGACTTTATACTATAAATTGGATTTTACGAAATGCTATGACAGTTGGTGTTTTTGCACTATTGGTGGTTTTTCAACCGGAGCTGAGAAGAGCTTTAGAACAACTGGGCCGTGGAAGGTTTTTTTCGTCACCCCTTTTAGAATTGGCTGAAGAAGAGATGAACAAGGTGATAGATTTTATAGCAAGTGCTGCTGAAAGGCTGTCTAAGGAACAAATTGGAGCCCTTATTGTCTTAGAAAGACATACAGGCCTTAATGAATATATTGAAACTGGCGTTAAGATAGAAGGCTATGTAACAGTAGAACTGTTAATTAATATTTTTGAGCCCAATACTCCGCTGCACGATGGAGCAGTTATAGTAAGAGATGACAGGATAATGGCGGCAGGATGTTATCTTCCCCTCACTGAAAACCCCAATTTGAGCAAAGAACTGGGCACAAGGCACAGGGCAGCACTGGGCATTACCGAAGAGACCGATGCAGTGGCAATTATAATTTCTGAAGAAACCGGTGTCATATCTGTAGCAAAAGAAGGTAAGCTCTCTCGCTATTTGGATGTGAAGACTCTTAAGAACATGTTGAGAGATATATACGAGATCAAGGAGAAAAAACCATCCCTTTGGTACTGGAGGAAAGACCATGCGTAAATTTTTTGCCTCAGATACGGCTATAAAAATCCTGTCAATTATTGCTGCCATTGTAATGTGGTTATATGTGATGAATGAGCAAAATCCCCAGGTCACCTATGTAATCAGGGATGTACCGGTGAAATTACAAAATTTAGATGAAACTAAATTTGCGCTAAAAGATAATTCCATTGAATACAAGGTGAATGTCAGGGTGAGAGGACGGCGAAGCCTTGTGGCCAATTTAAAGCCAAGTGATATCCATGCTCAGGTGAATTTGCGGGGAAGAATGGAAGGAGACAATCTAATTCGGGTCGACGTATCCACCCCACCAAATGTAGAACTTATTGACGTTTCACCTAGAGAAATAATGGTGACTTTAGAAGCGATAATTGAGGAACAGCTGCCTGTTTCAGTAGACATCATTGGGGTACCTGCACCAGGATTTGCCGTGGATAGACCCACCAGCAAACCTCAGGCCGTTGTGGTAAAAGGCCCTCGGAGCTTGGTAAATGCCGTTAAAAAAGTTTCTGCCAGTATTGATGTGACAGATACTAACTCCACAATTGTCAGCACCCTTCCAGTTCGGGTTTTAGATGCACAGAATAAGGAGCAAAAGGGAGTAACTTTCAGACCTGAAGTGGTGGAGGTTACTGTGCCGATTGTTCCCGTCAGCAATGTGCAGGTCTTGCCCAACATAAGAGGAAATCCCCCAGAAGGTTACATAATCAGGGATGTGAGAATAGACCCACCAACAGTTGTGGTGACAGGAGGTCATGAAATATTAGATGGCCTACAGTCGTTGGGAACCGAATCCATAAATGTAGAAGGGGCAACATCCACTGTATCAACTGATGTAAAATTAATATTGCCAAAAGGTGTTTCCCTCTTTGACGAAGATATTGAAACAGTTCGAGTTACAGTGGAGATAGAGCGATTGGCCACAACTACGCTTAATGTTGATTCAGAAGAAATACAGATACTCAACCTCTCCACAGGGCTTCAGGCGGAAGTGGAAAAAAGAGAAATACTGTTGACAGTAAGCGGTCCTGAGAGTATTATTGACAAAGTAAATAAAAATATGCTTAGGTTAAACATTGATGTTGCCGACCTTGCAGAGGGTGAATACATTATAGACATACGTGGGGACATATCTCGACCTTACAGGGTAATCAATATTGAACCCACAAGTATTACAGTAACCCTTCGCAATCTTTCATAGTAAGAGAGGAGAAAACATATGAAAACAAGACTCTTTGGAACTGATGGAGTTAGAGGTATAGCCAATAAAGATCTTTCACCAATTTTGGCTTTTAAATTAGGCCGTGCAGGAGCTAAGGTATTG
Organism: Bacillota bacterium; assembly: GCA_023622055.1. Lineage (GTDB taxonomy): Bacteria > Bacillota > Thermosediminibacteria > Thermosediminibacterales > Tepidanaerobacteraceae > DTU063. Next base: position 2,478 of record JAMNZY010000134.1, on the reverse strand, counting down.
TCAAAGCTTCAAAAGAGACCTGTCTTCGTTGTTGGAAAGGATACTCGCATATCAGGAGACATGTTGGAGGCGGCATTGGCAGCTGGCATATGTTCAGCAGGTGCTGATGTTATAAATGTGGGAATTGTTCCCACGCCAGCGGTGGCCTATCTAACACGCTTTTTCAACGCTGATGCAGGGGTAGTCATATCCGCATCCCATAATCCTGTAGAATACAACGGGATAAAGTTTTTTAATAGAGAGGGCTACAAACTGCCAGATGAGATTGAAGATGAAATAGAGGCTTTACTGGACGATCCCAATCAAGTCATAGAATGCCCCACAGGCTGTGACGTAGGGCGAATTACAAAAAAAGACGGAGCTAGACCTTATATAGACTTTATAAAGTCTGTTGCAAACAAGGACTTTAGCGGTTTAACCATTGCTTTGGACTGTGCCAATGGCGCATCGTATAGTGTGGCACCTATTATCTTTGAGGAACTAGGGGCAAAAGTTCATGTAATAAACGATGAGCCTGATGGCAGCAATATCAATGTAGACTGCGGTTCTACAAATCCTGAGGCCCTTTGCCGCTTCGTTAAAGAAGTTGGAGCCGATATTGGTCTTGCTTTTGATGGTGATGCAGACAGACTCATATCTGTAGATGAAAAAGGTCAAATAGTTGATGGTGACCACATAATGGCTATATGCGGCTGCTATATGAAAAGACAGGGCATGTTAAAAAATAATACTGTAGTTTCAACTATAATGAGCAACATGGGCTTAGAAGTGGCACTGAAAAAAGCTGGCATAAATATGGTGCGTACAAAAGTAGGAGACCGGTATGTCCTTGAGGAAATGCTAAAGAGCGGTTACAATCTGGGAGGAGAACAATCAGGGCATATCATCTTATTAGACCACAATACAACAGGTGACGGAATTTTGACTGGTGTAAACCTAATAAAAGTCATGGTGGACGAGCAAAAAGCTCTGTCCGAATTAAGTGAAATAATGACAGTATTTCCTCAAGTGCTTATAAATGTTCATGTAGCCGATAAATCAAACTACAATGATAATAAGCGCATCAAAGATACTATAGCTGAAAACCAGGCCCTTCTGGGCGATAAGGGCAGAATTGTAGTTAGACCATCGGGCACAGAACCATTAATTCGCGTAATGGTAGAAGGTGAACAACAAATATTCAAAAAAGAGATATTGACAGTTAAAAACAGATGTGTTAAAGTGTTATCAAAGACCATGAAGGTCTGTTCTAACTAGGAAAAATGTAATAAAAAAATGCTGAAGAAAAACCATGAAGGTAAAGCTGTATGAAACGGCTTATCTCATGGTTTTTATTTTTTACAAGAGGGGAGTGCTCTTGATGAAAAACAACCTAACTCAGATTGCTAAAGCTGGATTGTTTATCGCTTTTGGTCTTGTGCTGCCAATGATGTTTCACGCAATAGGCCTTGGTTCCACCTTCTTACCCATGCATATACCAGTTTTGTTATCTGGATTTATGCTGGATGCACCTATGGCAGCGGCAGTGGGGGCAGTAACGCCTTTTTTAAGTTCCGTGTTTACAGGCATGCCGCCTGCTTTTCCAATAATGCCCTACATGGTGTTTGAATTGGCTACATACGGTTTTGTTATCAGCTTATTGTACAGACAATTAAATTTGAGTGTCTATATCTCATTATTTGGAAGCATGATATGCGGTAGGATAGTCGCCGGTATTGCTGTGTGGGTATTGACTACGCTTTTTGCGGCGCGACTTCCAGAGCCTATTGTTTTTATTGCGGCAAGTGTGACGACTGGTCTGCCAGGTATAGTTATTCAGTTGATTTTTATTCCGGCAGTAGTATTAATTTTGGAAAAATACGGAGCTAAAATGTTAAGGAGGAACTATATTGGAACATAGGGAGTATTTCAATAAAATGGCTGATAAATGGGATGAAATATGCCATCATGATCCCGGGAAGCTTGAAGCCATAATAAAAATGGCAAATATCGCAAAGGGGCATAAGGTCCTTGATGTGGGCACAGGCACCGGTGTGATGCTGCCCTTTATTCACAAACTCATTGGTGAAGATGGAGAGATTACGGCCATTGATTTGGCGGAAAAGATGATAGAAATAGCAAAGCAAAAGTACCCTTTCCACAATATACGCTTTGTCTTAGGAGATATTGCCACTGCAGCACTCCCTAAGGATTATTTCGATGTAATCATGTGCTACTCAGTTTTTCCCCATTTTCAAGACAAATCGGGAATCATCGCTCATATGGCAAGCCTCTTAAAGCCTAAAGGGAGACTGGTAATAGCACACTCTCAAAGCCGGGAGGCCATTAACTCCCTACATTCCAAACTCGATGTGGTAAAAGAGGATCAACTTCCTGAAGCAGTAACAATAGAAGAGTATCTAAAACAAGCACAGCTTGTGCCCGTATTGACTGAAGATAGGGATGAGATGTTTGTTGTCATCGGTGAGAAAATTTAGG
>JAMNZY010000008.1 GCA_023622055.1 Bacillota bacterium | reverse complement strand
GACTCATCTTTTACAAAGATATTTTTTAAACCAAAGTGCTTCGCTAAAGCATCTAACTTGTGCAGCGGCGTCACCGAATACTCACTAAAGCCTTTGTGAAAATCATTAACTTTTTTAACCACTTCTTCGGAAATAAAATCTACACTGGTCTTTGGTTTTTCTTTTCTATTATCAATTAGATTTGCTTTTATAAGCTCAATATTTCTTGACATTTTTCCCCCTCCTTAGTGATTTTTTTGGGACGGGTACAAAATATTCATCATTTTGAATATTTTGTACTCGTCCCAAAAAAATCACAAAAAATTCACCAAAACTATTTCACATAATTAATTAAACTGCCGATGTTTTCAATTTCAACGACAACTTTGTCGCCTTTTTTCATGGGGCCAATTCCCGAGGGTGTGCCAGTAAGTATTATATCTCCGTGAAGAAGAGTCATTATTTGTGAAATATAACTAACCAATGTATATGGATCGAAAATCAAATGACGTGTATTAGATGATTGCTTTAACTCATCATTTAAAAAAGTTCGAATTTCAAGATTAAGTGGATCCAATTCCGTCTCTATCCAAGGTCCCAAAGGTAAAAAAGTATCAAAAGATTTTGATACGGTCCATTGACCATCTGCCGGTTGAAGATCCCTTGCAGTTACATCATTGCCACAGGTATATCCAAAAATATATTCTTTAGCTTCATTCACATTTATATCCTTAGCTTTTTTACCGATTACTACGGCAAGCTCTCCTTCATAATCTACTCTCTTGGATAATTCAGGGTACTTTATGTCATCCATATGGCCAATAACTGCAGTAGAAGGCTTAATAAAGACAACGGGCCTGTCCGGAACCTTGGAATTAGTTTCTTCTATGTGGTCATGATAGTTTAAACCTATACAAACAGCTTTACTTGGTACAACAGGTGGCAATATTTTTATTTCGTCCAAAGAAACCCGTGTATCTGTTACAACAAAATCACCAAAGATATCTCCTTCAATTAACATAATCTCATTATTTTCAATGACACCATAAGACACATTGCCATTTAGCTGAAATGATACTATTTTCATATCTGCACCTCCAGATAAATCCTAATCATTGAGATTTTTCAATAACTTAGATTTATTATAGCATATGGCTATTTAGCCGCATATTTAAAAAATCTGCTTTAGTTTGACATTTGTTGTGAACAATAGGGGACGGGTACAAAATATTCATCATGATGAATATTTTGTACCCGTCCCCTATTGTTCATTCTAGTTTAGATTCTGGCTTCTATCCATGTGATAATGTCGTTTATTACCTCATCTTTTTCTTCTTTTTCGTTTAAAATTTCATGATAGCAGTCTTCGTATATTTTGATAGATTTATCTTTTGAGGGTGCATTTTCATAGAGCCATTTTGACGAATCTGCAGGAACTATTCTGTCATCTTCGCCATGGAGTATCAAGCAGGGATATTCATATTTTGAGACATTTTCCGCAAGCCACTTGGGTCCTTTGACAAAAGCTTCTCCCAGGAGTTTCAAATTAGTTTCTTTCAATACCAGGGGATCTTCTTCATAGGCTTTTACTACTTCAGTGTCTCTACAAATCAGACTTGATAGAGCATTAGGAGCTTTTTCCCTGGGGTTCTTTTCAAAATAGTCGTCTTTTTTAATGTCTTTTACCAATGCTTCAATTTCCAATAGTGCCGGACCTGAAAAGATTTGCCCTCTTAATTTGCCGGGATATTTCATGCCATAGCCTGCAGCAATAAATCCTCCCATGCTGTGGCCCAACATAAATACAGGCAGGTCTTTTTGCTCCTTCAAAGCAAGTTCTACAATTTTGTCCGCATCATCAAAGAAATGTTGAAAATCTTCCACGTAGCCCCGGTCACCGCCGGATTTTCCGTGACCCCGATTGTCAAACCGGTATACTCCCAGGCCCTTTTCATTAAACTTCTCCGTTACATAATCATATCTTCCCGAGTGCTCACACAATCCGTGAACTATAACTACTATTGCCTTTGGCTTTTCTGGAACATCTTTTCTGTAGAATAGTTCTGTTCCGTCAAAGGATTTAAGCTTCCCCTCCATCCTTTTAGCAGCCATCAAACATCCTCCTTTTATCTTGTCTTGCTATAATAAATCTTATTGTAATTGAGCTTTTGTGTCAAGTCCGATTTTTCTGTAATATTTTGTTGAATAAAATGCCCTGATGTTTCTGTTTTTCAGCAAAACATCAGGGCCAGTGTTTCTCTTCTATTATTCAAAAATGACTTTTCCAACTCTGTCAATGTGCTCTTTTAATTCTCTATGCTCTAGATGTGTGTAGTCCACAATATCGAAGAAATACGGCAATGGTCCTTCCTCTTCAAGCATAAAGTGGAGGGAGGATATTGTATCGAAAGTAATATTTTCACCATATATAGCTATGTCAACATCAGAACCTGCCTTATAGTTTCCCTTAGCTCGTGAGCCAAATATCACTGCCTTTTCTATTTCAGGAAACTTTTTTATGACGCCAATTATATATTCGATATCAGACTGCTTTAAACCAAAACTCATAGCAAATCCTCCAGCTTTTGGCGCAGTTTTAATATTATGTGGTAGTATTTCTCCCTTATTAATTTTTCTGCTTCCATTGCTCTTTTTTCATCATATGTATGTGCCATCAGGTTTCTCTTTTCTAATGCATCTATCCATGCATGGCCATCATCTATCAACTCTATCTGAAATGCTGTTTTTATTGTTGCTCTTGGGCTTTTTACATTAAATCCTTCCAGCTCTAGATAATCCTTCATGGTTTTCCAGGCTAATTCAAAAGTATATTCGAAACATTGTATCAATCCTTGAACTTCAAATTTATTTAATTCGCCTTTTTGTATAAATTCCGTAAGCTGTGCAGTAGCTTTTTTAAAATTGGCAAATCTCTGCTTCCATCGTATATCTTTGTCCACAGCTTTCACCTCACAGTCAAAACAGAGCTTTTTCTGATACCATTTTATCTGATAAAGGTGGGTTGTTCAATAGCTTTTCTTATTCTTGCCTTAATTGTTTCCATAAAGGCCTTTTCCGTTTCATCACTGAACAGATTCACTCACAAGTTCATCTTTGATAGATATGTACTTAGTTTTTGATACCGAATAAATTCATA
>JAMNZY010000061.1 GCA_023622055.1 Bacillota bacterium | reverse complement strand
ACCACTATAAAAATGGTGTGTGTGGCCATTAAAAATTGCAATAATACTGCTTTTACTGATTAGCTGAACCAACTTTTCACCATAATATGCTCTAGGCATTGAAAATTGGTTATCTAGGAGATGATGGTGGGTAAGTAGAATTGTTGGTTCTCTTTTTAAAACAAGTAACACCTGTTCCAGCCAATCACAGTCTGCTTCAGTTATCATGCCATCAGGATAATTCAAAGAAATAATGTTTATCCCTGCCTCATTGACAAGCACATTATATGCACTATCGTTTATATGAGCACTGTTCAGCCAGCCTTTTTTAAATTCTTTAATATTATCATGGTTTCCCAAGGTCACTATAATAGGTATCTCACCAAATATTTCCAAAAGCAGCTTTTTTAAATGCTTATAATCCTTAGCATCGCCGTTTTCAGTAAGGTCCCCACTGATGAGTATAAAGTCAATATCGGAAAAATCCACTTCTTTCACAAGGTTTTGAATCTGCTCTACCGGCGGCGTTAACTCTTTAAATATCTCTGCATAAAAGCTGTTGCATTTTGTATAATCAATAAGATAGTGGATATCAGATAAATGTAAAAAACTGCGTTTCATATCTCCACCTCCCGCCCAAGGAGTTTTGAGAATTTCTCCACAGAAGTATTTGCTATAAGCTCTTGGGGAAAATCTATTTCCTTAAGAAGTTCAATGGCACAATCAAAGTTGCCGACAGCATTTGCAAAATGGGCATCAGAACCAACCGCAATTGTAACACCGTACTTTTCACAAAGCTGCAGCATTTCCATTAGGTTTTCCCGCACATTCAGGCGGTAGTATGCAGTCCTAAGGGATGAATTATTTACTTCAAGCATTGTTTTCGTCTCTTTTGCATGTTTTACCAGCTCTAAGTAATCTACGGGGATATTTCCATCTTCAGGATGACCGATGATTTTAACGTAGGGATTGTCCATTGCACCTAGTAAAGCTTTAGTATTTTGCTTTTTTGTACCGGGCTTTAAAAGGGCTGTATGAAAGCTTGCTATGCAATAGTCTAATTTTTCAAGTATAGTTTCATCTAAGTCCACTCTGCCTTCATAGTCACAAATATTAAGTTCAGCCCCATAGAGCATTTTTACACCATATAGTTCTCTGTCAAGGATATGTAAATTTTGAAAATACAAAACATGGGGTGCATCTTCCAGAGCAGGAGCATGGTCAGTTATCCCAAGGACTTTTAAACCTTGCTTTGCAGCTGCCAGGGCATTTTCCAATATGGTTGAATATGCATGAGTGCTCGCTACGGTGTGTGTATGGGGATCAACTAGAAGCTGCATCTTTATTTAACACCTCCCATATCTTTTTTTGTTTCGCATATCTTTTTTGAACTGTAAAAAGTATAAGGGCTAAAATGGTAGCTACATAAGGTATAGAAGAGGTTATCTGGGTTTTAAGGGAGGTGTTTTGTAAAAAGTTCCCCAGTGCTTGGCAGCATCCGAAAAATAAGCTAGCCAAAAGTACTCCTATGGGATGGGATTTACCCAAATGATTTGCAGCCATGGCTATGTAACCCCGACCTGCAGTAATATTTTCAATAAATAACTTCACCGAACCCATTGACAGCAGGCACCCAGCAAAACCGCACAGTATTCCGGAAAAGCTTATGGTCAAAAATTGATTCATCATAGGAATTCGTAAAATTATGTATAAATTCGGCATCAGGAATTACTGACTTTACGCCTTCCATAAATCCATATCTATACTCAAAATTTGACTGTTGTTGGAAGTTGTTTACACATCCAAACAGTTTCTCCTCGGGGAAAGCTGTCCCGATCATGACACCATATACGTAACAACCATCGGCAGTGTTGAAAGCTATGCTCTTAATCCGCTCATTGGAAGCTATGGTATCTATAACAGCAAATTCAGTGTCAGGAAACTCATCGGCAAGGGCTGAAAAAGGTTCAGCTGCATACCATCCGATTCCTATAATTAAATCATAACCCTCAACACAGGCAGCTCTCGTTTTCTCGGACCAATCAGCAGTGTCCGAACATTCAATAGATATGGCTTGAAAACCGTATTTTTCAGCCGCTTCCATAAATGCATTATACGCTTGAAGGATAAACTGTTCAGTGCCTATTGTTTGTGAAACCAATGCAATCTTGATGTCTGCATAAGGATTATCATCCGCTGTTTCTGTTTCCGAGGCCGGTTCTCCAGTGCCACCGCAGGCAGTCATTGTCAACAATAGCAAGAGCATCAGGAAAACCGCAAAAAGTCTTTTCATTTTCCCCCTCCTCTTTTTAAGTGGAAAAACTATTTCAATATTATGTATATCATAAAATTTTTAGTTTTTATATGACACAAGTCACTTTTTAATTAATTTTGCTATCGGGACTTCCCTGTCTTATTTTATTTGTATACTTATTCTGTAAAATTTTCCCAAAAAGTGCTGCTATCCATAATACTTATATGGCTCAGATGCAATTTCTCTCAGTTTTTTTTCGTCAATTACAATATACTTTTGTTTCTCTTTCTTTAGCATGCCTCTATCGCAAAAGTCTTTCATCATGCGGAGGAGGTGACGGTAGCTTGTTGCAATTAATTCAGAACACTCAAGTAAACTGGTTTGAAAAACACCGTTTTCGGTGTTTTGTAAAATAAAGGAAGCAAGCCGTGTTTCCAAAGGCATAAACATCAAAACCGCCATGTTGTTGTCCAAGGTCTTCACTATACTGCACAACAGCCTGCATATATAGCGCAAAAAAGAATTATCGTTAAGCAAAAAGTGGCGATATTTTTCAAGGTTTATCCCGAAACAATAACATTTTTCCACTGCCTGGACACTGGTATCGGGCTTGTTTCCCCACAATAATGATACCTCACCGATAACGCGAAAACGCTGATAGTAACCGAAGGGAATAATATCTCCTGAAAGGTTGGTACTGAACACTTTAACTCTACCAGATGCAAGAAAGTATAAATATTCAGAATACTCTCCTTGGCGAATAAGATATTCGCCATCTTCAAAAAGAAATAACTCCACTATTTCAGAAATATCTAAAGAGAAAATATCGGATATTTTTGTCTCTCTCATAAGCTTTTTTAACAACTTCTCATCTTTAATTAATTTCAAATCATATTTCCCTCCAACCATATGCGCTGATTAATCAAATTCAGTTGTTACATCATATATTTCATCGGTTTCGTGAAATTTTCTCTTGATTTCTTCAAACTCCAGCTTGCTTATTTTTCGTATCATCAATGTTATCAACAGCTTACCCTTTTCTATGTTTTCAATCTTAACATCTTTAATGCTGATATCCATCTCCCCTAAAACTGAGCCTATCTTGCCCAGTTGGCCTGGCAGATCTTCTACAATTAATTTTAAAGGCTGCAA
>JAMNZY010000168.1 GCA_023622055.1 Bacillota bacterium | reverse complement strand
AAATCCTTTGCATGTGTAGGTGGATTTGCTGCATCGTCAAAAGAAGTAATTAGATTTTTAAAGGCTACATGCTCTTCTTTTATTTTTACTGCCAGTCTGCCACCGGCTTCAGTTGCCACAGTATTGGCATCCTTGAAGATAATCAAAAATGATCATGCAAGAAGACAGCGTCTTCATGCTATATCAAATTATGTTAGAGAAGAATTAAATGCTATGGGCTTTAACACAGGCGGCAGTCAGACTCCTATTATACCTATTGTAATCGGAGACAGGGAAAAAACTATTGCTGCATGGGAATTCTTATTCGATAATGGCATTTTCTGCAATGTATCTATCAGCCCTGCTGTTCCAAAAGGTTGCGATTTACTGCGAACCAGTTATATTGCTACCCATACTGATAGCCAAATTGACTATGTAGTTCAAACCTTTAAAAAGATGAAAAGATTGCTTTTCTAAACTCAAAAATTGTCTCTATGTCCATTGCTGGAATAGACATAACCCAAGAGTAAATAAACAGAATGAAAAGGGAGGTGTCTTAAAATTTGAAGGCACCTTCTTTTACTCTTTTACATTTAAAGTATAATTTAAAGTATACGTGCTCTTAGTCTATTAAAGTTTCTAAGACCAAATGCATTGTGTTTTCGAGCGTTAATCTTGTTATTCACTACCTCCGTATAGGCAGGGACCTTGAAAGAATTAAGAGCATTGTCCTGCCAGTGGATAATTGTTCGAAAGCAATAATTAAACTCGAGCAGATTGCTAACTGAGACATACAAGTACCAAGCTTTAATTTTTTTTTGGCATCGTAAAAATCCAATGTTTCAACAAACTCCATGAATTTTTCCTATAGAAGATAATCTTCTTTTAGCATGGGGGAAAGATTCAGCATCAGTTCAACAGCTTATTGGTTTTCTCTGCTTAAATTAAAGAATCTTGTCCAATGGATCTTTTTGCTTTTTTTAAATAACGCCTCCGCTTTTTAAAGAACTTTTTCTGTTCTTAACGGCGCACCTTGTCAAAAGCCCACATTGCCTGACGCACGTAATAAAAACGATCGGGTCGATAACAACAATTGCATTTTTAAAATAATCCTAAGCCGCATCAGTATAAAGTTTCCACATGTCTATAGCAACTGCCTTTATCTTATGGTGCTCTTCCTTGGCAAAAGGGAAAATTATGTAGTTAGATGATGGATTTTCCGGTCGAGAAGAATATCTAAAACTCTGCGGTTTTTGAGATCCGCAATGATACATTGATACTTGTCTGTCTCAGCGCTACCCTTGAACTTGTCAATAAATAAAACCTCCGGAAGCCTCGGTATATCAGGCGAAATTAAGTCAAAAACAAGTGAAACGTTGCTGACATATACATTTCACCTCTCAGCAACTCTTGACCTGGAATTGGTAATTTTTAATTTTTCAACATGTATGAAACCAGTCTAGAAGACATACGATGATATCTTGGGATAAATGAATTATTTTCATAAACACGCTTTCCACATGCAGGATAAATGTAACGTTTTTTCGATATTAACAAAAAATAATTTTCTCTCCTCGCGAAGGACCTTTAATTTTCTGTATTCTATAATCATGAATGTTGTCCTTTAATTCTCTTCAGTCAGGGAATTCATGGATATCACTTCTTACATCAAAATTACATGAATTATTGATCCATCAACATCATTTTTTAAATCTGTATTATTCTGTATTTGGTTCTAAACAAACTTTTTATATAATTGAGCGAATTTCATATTCTACAGATTGGCAAAATAGCAGGTTCTAGATGATAGAAAAACCATTTTACCCCTGGAATATAGAAAACGCTAACTATTTTACTAAAATTCCAAAAGGAAAAACCCCTAACGTGTCGAAGTTTTAAGTACCACCAAAAAACAAAAACACGGAGGGGTGATACTATCTATATTCGACAACAATGTCTACTTTCCTTTGAAGAATTAATAAAATTTCAACCTGAAACAAAATTAGCAATGGTTTTCGAAGCATTGGATTTATCAAAGATAGCCGGTGGTCTACAGAAAAAATCCAAATTCGGTCCCAAAGGCCATGATCCGGAAAACATGCTGCGAGCATTATTGGCAAAGAGGCTTGAGAATATTAGGTATACAAAAACATTGGTGGAACGTCTCAAGTCTGACCCAGTTTTCCGTTATACCTGCGGTTTTCCTGTAGCAGGCAAAACGCCCAGTGAAGCTACCTTTTCAAGGTTTATGCAAAGTCTCTCAGATAACCTTTATTCCCTTGAAGATATTCTCGAGGAACTAGTAGTTAAGGCGAAAGAACTTGGAATTATTGATGGCGAACATATTGCCATCGATGCCAGTAAACTGGATTCATACGATGCTTCCGTGCCTAAATCCGAGATCATCCATGATGGAGAGCAACCTGACTGGGGCTCAAAGAGAGACACTCATGGCAACCAGATAAGATGGTTCGGGTGGAAAGTCCATGCTGCAGTTGATACTAAGAGCGAGTTACCTATTGCAGTCAATGTTACTCCCGCCAGCGTAAATGATGGCATTATGGCTATTCCATTAGTTGAAGATATCAAACAGCGCTATACCAGCACAATCAGCCCCAAGTACTATATAATGGACATGGGATATGATTTTGATGATGTCTATCGTACCATCCATGGCCAGTATAATGCTCAAGCCATAATCCCTATAAATCGCAGAGCTGCCTATGCACCACCGGAAGGACTTGATTGGGATTGTACACCCATATGTTCTATGGGATATCGTATGGTCTATTGGGGCTATGATAATGGTTCAATCAAGTTCCGCTGCCCTCATATGTCGGGTAAGGTTGACTGTCCAATGGGCACTAACTGGTGCTCTTCCAGTAACTATGGCGCTGTGGTTAAGAAACAGATATCTGATAATCCAAGATATTTTACTTATCCACGCAGAGGATCAACCAAATGGCAAAAGCTATATAATGAACGTACCTCTGTTGAAAGAACCTTTGCCAGGCTAAAGCAAAACCTAGGCCTCAATAATATCACTGTAAGGGGTATCAGGAAAACCAAAGTTCATGTTCTCTTAAGTTGCATAGCGTTGATTGCAGGTACCATTGCAGTAAATATATCCAAAGAAAGTGAGAAAGCAGCTTGAGCAACACTTTCTTAAAGCTCTATATTTTTACCAGGGGATTAGTCTACCCTTTTT
>JAMNZY010000005.1 GCA_023622055.1 Bacillota bacterium | reverse complement strand
ACATCCACATTTGTATTTAAAGATGTGGACCAAGGTGCCCGTCGCTTTGCCGGAGAAGAGGAAGGCTATATTTACACAAGACTTGGCAACCCCACTATTGCGGAGCTGGAAGAAAAAATAGCAGTTCTGGAAGGAGGAGAGGCTGCCCTGGCAACGGCATCGGGCATGGCTGCCATTTCTACGGCGCTGGTGTCCCTGCTTAATAATGGCGATCATGTAGTGGCGGGTGAAACCCTATATGGTTGTACCCACAGCTTTATAAATGAACAGCTGCCCCAGTATGGCATTGAAGTGACAGCAGTTGACACTTCTGATTTAGACAATATAGAAAAGGCCATGAAGCCAAATACAAAAGTTGTGTATGTTGAAACACCGGCAAATCCCACCATGAAGATGGTAGACTTAAAAGGCGCATCGGAAATAGCCCATAAATATGGGGCAAAATTGATAGTTGACAACACCTTCATGTCGCCTTACCTCCAAAGGCCTATCGAGCATGGGGCCGATATAGTTGTCCACAGTGCTACCAAATATATTGGTGGTCACGGGGATGTAATTGCGGGCCTGATTGTCAGTTCTAAAGAGTTGATAGAAAATATGCGGGCGCCGTATTTGAAGAACTTCGGCGGTGTTTTGTCTCCCTTTGACGCCTGGTTATTGCTGAGAGGCCTTAAGACTTTGGGAATTAGGATGGAAAGACACTGCTACAATGCTCAAAAAGTTGCAGAATATTTAGAGAAACATCCACTGATTGAAGAAGTTTATTATCCTGGGCTCTCTTCTCATCCACAGCATCAGCTTGCCAAAAAGCAAATGGACGGCTTTGGGGGAATAATAACCTTTGAACTAAAAGGCGGCCTTGAAGCAGGCAAGGTACTTATGAATAGTGTAAAGATGATTTCCCTTGCTGTAAGCCTTGGATGTGTTGACTCACTGATACAGCATCCTGCTTCTATGACTCACTCACCGGTGCCTCGGGAAGAAAGGTTAAAAGCAGGCATTACCGATGGTCAAGTGAGACTTTCAGTGGGCCTTGAAGATGTAGAAGACATAATTGATGATCTGGATCAGGCATTAAAAGAAGTGGAAAAACAGATAAAGTAGCCTGGGAACTAATGTTTTCCCACAAGGGTATTGTGTATGTTATAATTATCTCAAATGTTTTTTTAAAAAAGGAGGATATATATGAAAAAGGGCAATCCTGTAGCCTTGCTGCCCTTAGTGGTGTTCTTGGCCTTATTTTTAGGTGCTGGTATTTATTTTAACATTCACGGTGTTGACATGGCTTTTTATCAACTGCCTGCACCTGTTGCCGCAATGGTAGGCATCATATTAGCTTTTATTATTGGCAAGGGCAGTATGGACGAGAAGATGGACACATTTGTCAAGGGTGTTGGCGACAGCAATATCATCATAATGTGTATGGTTTACCTTTTGGCTGGAGCCTTTTCTGCTGTAGCCAGCGCCATGGGCGGCGTTGACTCCACAGTGAACTTCGGGCTTTCGGTAATCCCATCTAGTTTGATTTTACCGGGACTTTTTATTATTGCAAGTTTTGTATCAACAGCCATGGGCACATCTATGGGCACCATAGGTGCTGTAGCACCAATTGCTGTTGAGATGGCCATCAAGGCACAACTGCCTGTTGCCGTAGCAGTAGGGGCAGTAGTAGGTGGAGCTATGTTTGGGGATAACCTTTCCATGATTTCTGATACCACTATTGCTGCAACTCGCACTCAGGGCTGTGAAATGAAAGACAAGTTTATCATGAACTTTAAAATAGCATTGCCTGCTGCAATTTTAACCATTATTATCATGATTTTCACTGGTATGTCAGGTCAAATTCCTGCTGATTTAGAGTACAATGTCATAAAAATAATTCCATACATTGCAGTATTGGTATTGGCCCTGGCAGGCATCAATGTATTCTTAGTTTTGATAATTGGCATTGTCTTAGGAGGAATCATTGGCCTGATAGATGGCAGTTTAACTTTTATATCTTTTGCTCAGACCATATATGAAGGGTTTACTTCAATGCAGGAGATATTCATACTTTCACTGCTTGTAGGCGGTCTTGCAGCTTTAATCGCAAAAGATGGTGGAGTTGATTACTTGCTTCATGCCATTACTAGTCGCATAAAGAGTACCAGAGGTGCTGAAGCAGGTATTGGAGCTCTAGTATCTGTGGCAGATATCTGTACAGCAAACAATACGGTGGCAATTGTCATAACAGGTCCCATGGCAAAGCAAATTGCCGATGAAAACGGAGTGGATCCTCGGCGCAGTGCCAGTATTTTAGATATTTTCTCATGTGTATGGCAGGGAATCATTCCTTATGGTGCCCAGCTCTTGCTGGCAGGTCAACTGGCCCAACTATCCCCCCTTGAGATAATGCCTACACTGTATTATCCATATCTACTGGCCTTAGCCGGCATTTTAGCTATACTCTTTGGCTTTCCAAAGGCACCAGTGAAAAAATAAGTAGCCACAATCCCGGGATTATATTCCCGGGATTTTTTGCTTCATTTACAAGACAGTTGTGCTATAATATTGACGTAAATATTAATGTTATTAGGAGATAGCCAATGATGTTTTACGATTTTCATGTGCATCTTGAAGAAGGGCCCTATACTGTAGAGTGGATACGCCGATTTATTGAAACAGCCGAAAAAAGAGGTATTGTAGAAATTGGTTTTTCAGAACACGGCCATAGATTTAAAGAAGCGGCAGGCCTTTTGGCAAGCAGCGGCTTTAGAGGCAGATGGACAAGGGAAGAGGCCACTGAAAGCATTGAAGATTACATAAAAGCAGTTGAAGAGGCAAAAAAGGTAGGCCTCCCTATGAAATTAGGGATAGAGCTGGATTATGCACCAGAGCATGAGGAGGCGATTAGAGAGTTTGCCAAATCTTATCCCTTTGACTTTGTATTAGGGGCCGTCCACTGGCTGGGGGATTTTGGCTTTGACCATCCTGCACTAATTCATAAATGGGATGAGAGAGATGTAGATAAAGTCTACCATGAATACTTTGATACCCTCATTGCCGCAGTAAAATCCGGGATTTACGATGCCATTGCCCATCCGGATGTGGTTAAGGTCTTTGGCCATAGGCCGTCACAAGATTTAAGAAACCGCTCTGCCTATAATGATCAGTTCTGATGCCCATGTGCCTGAAGATGTGGGGAAAGATTTTGATAAGGCATTAGAGTTTGTCAAGGCTTTTGGATATGATGAAATTTGCTACTTTGATAAGAGAATTAGAAAAAAAGCCAAAATAGGATGAGAAGGTGACATGATGCTGCATGTGGTACTTGTTGAGCCAGAAATACCACAAAACACAGGAAATATTGCCAGGACCTGTGCTGCCACCGGGTCTGTTTTGCACTTGGTTGGGCCTTTGGGATTCAGTATCGACGATAAGCATTTGAAGCGAGCAGGCCTTGATTACTGGTCACTTCTTGATGTGAGGTATTATGAAAGTTATGCTGAATTTGAAGAAAAAAATCAAAACAAGCATATGTTTTTTCTCACTACAAAGGCAAAGCGCTGCTATACTGATGCAGATTTTAGAGAGGGAGATTGTTATCTAGTATTTGGCAAAGAGACGGCAGGACTTCCAATGTCTCTCTTGGAAGCCCATTGGGACAATTGCATCCGAATTCCCATGGTTGACTTGGAAGCCCATTGGGACAATTGCATCCGAATTCCCATGGTTGATGATGCCAGGTCGTTAAATCTTTCAAATTCTGTGGCTATTGTAGTGTATGAGGCCCTTCGCCAAAGGGGTTTTCCTGGGCTTAAAATCCAGGGGCCGTCGAAAGCATAAAAAAGCACCGGTCAAAATCCCTTTAACCGGTGCTTTTATATTTATACCTTAAATCTATTTACTAATGTTGACAGATTTTCTGCTAACTTTGCCAGCTCTTGGGCTGAGGCAGAAATGCTTTCCATAGTTGCTGTCTGTTCTTCTGTAGATGCTGAAACCTCTTCTGTTCCTGCAGCAGTTTCTTGTGAGATGCTGGAAATATCTTGGACCATGTTTACAATACTATCTATATGCTTGTATTGTTCCGTAAGGACAGTTGAGATGTCTTGGGAACGTTTTGCCACCATATTTATTTCTGCCATTAAGCTGTCTATTTGTTTGTTTATTTCATCAATGAGTTCCTGACCTTCCTCAACTTCTTTGATACTCTCTGCCATGGAATTTACGGCAACCTGGCTGCTGCTTTGAATGTCTTTGACTATATTTGATATCTGCTTTGCTGCTTCTCCAGACTGCTCAGCAAGTTTTCTTACTTCATCAGCTACTACTGCAAAGCCGCGGCCATGTTCGCCGGCTCGGGCCGCTTCGATGGAAGCATTTAGTGCCAGCAAGTTAGTCTGGTCTACGATTTCACTTATGATGCTGGTGATTTTGCCAATTTCGCTGAGTTTGTCGTCCAGCTGTTCCATAATATTGTTAGAATTGTCAACAGAGGCCCTTATTGCATCCATCTTATCTTTTGACAGCCTGATATCATGCAATGACCAGCTGATCTACGACTTGAGCGATTTCCTCTAATTTTTTAGCCTGGTCATTGGCGCCCATGGCGATTTGTTCAATAGCTTCGGCTACCTGTTGAGCTGACAATGTACTCTGCTCAGAGCCTGATGCCAGTTCCTCGGCAGAAGCGGACAGATTTTCAGCTGCAAGGATTACTTCCTGTACCAGTTGCCTCAAATTAGATGTCATAGTATTAAAAGCTGTGCCTAAGGCACCAATTTCTGTTGTGTCTTTAATCTGCACAACAGCTGTCAAATCATTATTTGCCACGGCTTCCGTAACTTCAAGTAGCTTACGCGCTGGTCTAATGGTAATTTCACCTAAGAACAAGCTTAAGGCCAAACTCACTACTGCTACGACTACGGCCAGGCCAAGCACGGTCCTGGTTATGGCGTCAACGGAACTAAATGCCTCTACAACAGGTTGCTGCACAAAAATTCCCCAGCCTAAAAGATCGTATCGACCGTAGGCTACAAACTGATCCTTGCCTTCAACATCTTTATATGTAGTAAAGCTCTTTTGGCCTTTAAGGGCGTCTTGAACAAAATGGAAGCTAGAATAATCTGCGCGATTCCTCACATTTTCATAATACTTGTGGGCGATTACTTGACCTTCCTTATCGGTTACAAAGGCATAGCCTTCTTCTCCCACTTCAAGATTCATTACTATTCTTGTTAAATTTACTAGAGATACATCGGCTCCTAAAACACCGATGGGTTTACCACTATCTGACTTGATAATATTAGATATAGAAATAATTGAGTTGCCAGTTGTCGGATCCACTCGGACATTTGATATGTAAATTCCCTTTGCCCCCACTGCACCCTTAAACCAAGTTTCTTCGTTGATGTTGTAGTTTTCGGAAAAGCTGACAAAGGGTACGGCAAAAACACCATTGCCCTCTATGTCAGCGACATACAGGCGCAATATCTGAGGGTTGTTCTGGATTACATCATATAAGAAGGGGAAAATTTCGTCTCTATCCATTGTTTTTAGAGTTTTGGTAGTAGACACAAAAGCTATCAGGTTTTTGTTTTGCTCTATAAATAAATCTGTGTTGTTGATTAAGTCATCTACGACTATACTGGCCCTCTCTTGAACTTCATGGGTCACTACGTCTCTGGCAATTAAAACACTAATAAAGCCCATAGCAATGAGAGGTAAAATGGCCATAAGGACAAAAAATGCTGCTAAACGGGTTTTTAAGCTGTATTTAATACCTTTACGTTTTTTAATTTTGGTTTGTTTAGTTTGCTTATTTTGCTTGATTCGACGCTTTAGCTTTGGCAGTTTAAATTTTAGTTTCACGAATAAACCTCCATTCTTGAATATTAAAAAAACAAAAAGCCC
>JAMNZY010000200.1 GCA_023622055.1 Bacillota bacterium | reverse complement strand
TGCAATATCCCATTTCCCGAAGCATTTCTATGTCGTATTTAGTCCGCTGCTGGAGTCTGGCAGCCTCCAAATCCTTGCCTTGGCTCTTGAGTTCTTTAAGTCTTTCTTCAAGTTCTGCTTCTATTGATTTTATGGCCTTTTCCAGTTTGTCCTTTGGCGTAGCATAGTGGGAGGCAGGGAAAATAGATACGTGATTTCGCTCCCCTATGATTTCACCTGTTAGAGTGTCCACTTCCAAGATGCGGTCGATTTCATCTCCGAAAAATTCTACTCTTATCGCCCTTTCCGTAAATGAAGCGGGGAAAATCTCCAAGATATCCCCCCGAACCCTAAAGGTCCCTCTGTGAAAATCTATTTCATTGCGGGCAAATTGAATTTCAACTAGTTTAAATTGAATTTCAACTAGTTTTCGTATTACTTCGTCCCTATCTTTTTCCATGCCAGGCCTCAGGGATATTACCTGATGTTCGTAGTCAATAGGTGAACCTAAACTGTAAATACAGGATACGCTGGCCACAATGACCACATCCCGGCGTTCAAAGAGGGCGGCAGTTGCCGAGTGTCTCAGTTTATCTATTTCATCATTTATTGAAGCATCTTTTTCTATATAGGTATCTGTTTGAGCAATATATGCCTCAGGTTGATAATAATCATAGTAACTTACAAAATATTCCACTGCATTGTTGGGAAAGAATTCCTTTAGCTCACTGCACAGCTGCCCAGCCAATGTTTTATTGTGGGCTATTACCAATGTAGGGCGCTGCACCTCTTGTATGAGATGGGCAATGGTAAAGGTCTTTCCAGTACCAGTGGCTCCCAACAAAGTTTGAAACTTATAGCCTTTATTTATACCATCAGCTAACTGTCGTATTGCCTTAGGTTGATCTCCTCGGGGGACAAATTCAGATACAACCTGAAACTTTGCCATCTTTCCACCTTCCTAAAAGTTGTAGCGGAAATTTCCTAAAGTATACTTTCATAATTTCCTTTATATCAGAGTCAATTATACCATATAGTAAATATGGAGAAAAGACAAAACCGAAAATTAGTTCGGATATTGTACAAAAAAAGAATAACCAGGCCCTTTGCCTGGTTAGTTCATGTAAATGATTTTATTTCTTCGGCGGGTAAAAAATCCGCCTGATCTGGTTCCATAGGTATCCCCATCTCGAGATTGGGTATCAATGTTCATTATTTTCAACATAATGTCCCGCTTTTCTTCTTCTGAAGCAGTGGCATATGCCTTCAAGAGCATGTCCCTTTCACGACTTAGGTATTCTTCCCTTGTCACTGGTGTTCCCTCCTTTTATGTATTTTGTATGATGTATATATGAGAACTAGTATATAGTTTGTTACTTCTTTCACAAGTATTATATCATAAGGTAAAATTTCTTTCAAGTGTGTAGAGTTTGAAATATCGATTATTTTCTAAATACTCTATAGTTGTATACATTTTCTATGCTGATATATATTTTCCCCTATATACTTAAATTTATTCAAAGGTGGGAAAAATTTTTTACGGCTAAAATTGTTGACAAAAAAATAAAACCATGCTAATATAAGTTACAATCAATTGAATAGTAAAGCGGAAACTCTTATCAAGAGTGGCTGAGGGACTGGCCCAATGACGCCCGGCAACCGGCAGTGTTTTCCACTGCAGCGGTGCTAATTCCTGCAGAACTTTGGTTCTGACAGATGAGAGAGCGATATTAAAACCTCTTCTTCATAGTGTCAGAAGGGGTTTTTTAATTTTCTTTAAGGAGAGTTGCAAAACATGATACACATAAAGAACCTTACAAAAATATATCATGCTGATTCAGGTGATGTTAAAGCTTTGGAAGATGTAAATCTTCATATAAGACAAGGGGAGATTTTTGGTGTAATTGGTTTAAGCGGTGCGGGAAAAAGCACCCTGCTCCGGTGCATCAACATGCTGGAAATTCCTACCTCCGGGAGCATAGAAATTGACGGAGTAGATATGACAAAGCTGTCCCCCAATGAATTAAAAGAATACAGAAAAAAAATAGGTATGATTTTTCAACACTTTAATTTGCTTTCTTCAAGGACAGTTCGGGGAAATATTGCTTTTCCACTGGAAATAGCAGGTTTAGATAAAAAAACCATAAAAGAAAAAGTCGACAATCTCTTAGAGCTGGTAGGCCTCACGGACAAAGCCAACAGCTACCCGTCTCAGCTTTCCGGCGGTCAAAAACAGCGGGTAGGTATTGCCAGGGCCTTGGCCAATGATCCAAAAGTCCTGCTTTGCGATGAGGCTACCTCTGCACTAGATCCCCAAACTACCCTTTCTATACTCAACCTGTTAAAGGATATAAATACAAAACTTGGCCTTACCATTGTCCTCATCACTCATGAAATGAATGTGATAAAACATATTTGTCACTCTGTTGCTGTCATAGAGAAAAGCAAAGTTGTAGAACAGGGTTCAGTGTTGGAAGTCTTTTCAAATCCCAAAACCGAAACGGCCAAGGAATTCTTAAAAAATATCACATTATCAGAGCTGCCTGATGAGCTAAAAGAGCGCATCTCACATTTGAACAAGAACCGGGGCAATTTAGAAGGCAAAATTGTTAAAATTGGCTTTTTCGGTGAAATAACCACACAGCCCATCATTACTTCTTTAGTAAAGAAATTCGGTATAAATGCTAATATCCTCTTTGGAAATATCGATTACATCCAGGATGACCCTTATGGCGTATTGATAGTAGAGCTTAACGGAAAAAATGGCGGAGCAACTGAAGCCCTAAATTATCTGAAAGGCCTTGGCCTAAAAGTAGAGGTGATTGAAAATGTCTGACATCGCAAGACTGCTGCTGGTTTCTACTTGGGAATCTATATATATGGTATTTTCTTCAGTGGCTATAGCCACATTCTTTGGCATACCTCTGGGAATTTTACTATTTGTTACTGATAAACAGCAGATTTTAAACAACAACATGTTAAATGAAGTTTTGTCCTGGATAGTAAATATAATTAGGTCAATTCCCTTTGTAATACTGTTAATTCTCCTATTGCCTTTTACAAAACTAATTGTAGGTAAAGCCATAGGAACTACTGCAGCCATTGTGCCCTTATCCATTGCAGCAATACCCCTAGTTGGCAGACTCACTGAAACTGCACTAAGAGAAGTGCCTAAAGGGGTAATAGAAGCAGCCCAATCCATGGGAGCATCTCCTTTTCAAATAATAGCAAAGGTATTGCTCCCCGAAAGTCTACCTTCTATTGTTTCAGGAATTACCATTACCACTATAAATTTAATCGGTTATTCCGCCATGGCGGGTGTAATTGGAGGGGGTGGTCTGGGGGACGTGGCCGTGAGATTTGGATACAATCGGTTCCGCCCCGACATCATGCTTTATACTGTGGCCATTCTTGTGGTAATGGTCCAGTTAATACAAATGGCAGGCGATGCCCTTGTAAAGCACATATCTAAAAACCGCTAACTGTAAATAAATTTTAAAATATAAGGAGGAATACAGATGAGAAGAAAAATTACTTCTATTATAGTTTTGGCATTAGTTGCTTTGCTGGTTATGAGCTGTGGTTCAGCTCAAAATTCAAATGAAGGTCAAA
>JAMNZY010000214.1 GCA_023622055.1 Bacillota bacterium | reverse complement strand
GTTGAGGGTGTAATAGGTATGATTGCCTTTACCCCTGAACAAAAGAAGGCCTTTATTCAAAATCAATGCCATTACATGAACTTTGTAAGTCGAATGAGCAAACTTATATCATCAAGAATAAAAGAACAGCTTTTACACCAGGAATTAAGGTACAAATCAGCAGAACTTAGAACGATTATCGATTCTGTTGATGAAGGTATAATAGCTATCGATGATAATGGTAAAATTTTATGTATCAATGAGTGGGCGTGTAAAGCATTTAATATAAAAAATGAAGATGTTGTTGGGAAAAATCTTGATAAAATCCTGCCTAAAAACAGCGTAACAAAGGTCTTGACAACAAATGATGAAATAAAGGATCAGGAAGAAGTTTTGATAATAAACGGCAGAACTTCTCGTTTTTTGCTTTCTGTTAAATCTATCATTTTCAATAAGAAAAGGGCTGGTGCGGTTGCAACTTTCAAGGATTTTAATAAACTCCACAGGTCAATTTTTAAAATTAGCGAAAACCCGGAGACTTTTACCTTTGAAGACATTTTAGGAAGCAGCCCCACTTTTAACGCAGTGAAAGAGCAGGCAAGACATATAGCAAACCAAGATGTTACAGTATTACTTCTGGGGGAAAGTGGTACGGGTAAAGAACTATTTGCAAGAGCTATTCACTATGAAAGTCCTAGGAAAAATGAAATCTTTCTGCCCATCAACTGTGGTGCCATTCCAGATAGTCTAATAGAAAGCGAGTTATTTGGATATGAAAAAGGCACCTTTACTGGTGCCAATCCTAAGGGGAAAATAGGAAAGTTTGAGAGAGCCAATGGCGGCACGGTGTTTTTGGACGAAATCGGTGATTTACCGCTTCACATGCAGGTAAGGCTGCTAAGAGTGCTGCAAGATGGGGAAATTTATAGAGTGGGAGGGGTAGACCCTGTAAAGATTGATGTAAGGATTATTGCCGCAACAAATAAAGATTTATGGTCTATGGTACAGAAAGGTGAATTTCGGGAGGATTTGTTTTATCGGCTAAATGTGGTTCCAATTCGCATTCCGCCCCTTCGAGAGCGGCCTGAGGATATTATAGAACTCGCCGAAATTTTTTTCCACCGTTACTTGAAGATACATTGCAAAGAGCTCAAGGGAATTTCAAGGGAAGCGAGAGAACTTCTGAAAAACTACTCATTTCCCGGCAATGTTAGAGAGCTTGAAAACATTATTGAATACGGAGTTCTTTTTGAGAAAGAAGACTTCCTGAGAGCAGAAACTATTCTAAGAAAAATCGATGTAAAACAAAGCGCTGAAAAGACAATAATTAAAGGCGGATTAAAAGAAATGGTCGCACGCTACGAGAAAAAAGTAATTGAAGATTTGATTAATAAATACGGCTGTGATACAAAAGCCAAACAAAAAATAGCCGAAGAGCTGGGCATAAGCCTTGCCACATTATATCGTAAGCTAAGTGAGACCGACTTGATTAACTATATCCCGAAATTAGATAAAGGCGATCACATTTCTCAAATACGATAATTTTTCTCAATAATGAGAACTGAACCGATACAAGCCTTACAGGCTTTTTTATTTTATATTTTCTCACATTTGATAATAATGATATTATTAGCCTTGTAAAAAACATGTCTTTTAAGACAGGTAAATATAGCCCCGTCCAGCCTTTCGTGAAATCCTATTGAAGATTTCATCGATGGCATACAACTTGCGAAGGTATATCTGCAAATCAAAGGAGGGGCATCATGGAAGATTTAAATTTTCTTGATATATTGAAAGACCAAGTGACTCCGGCGCTTGGTTGCACTGAACCCATTGCGGTAGCTCTGGCTGTAGCCAAAGCTAGAGAAACCCTTGGCAGTTTTCCTGACAAAATCAAAATAAAGGTTGATAGAAATATATTTAAAAACGCCCTAGCTGTAGGGATACCCGGCACAAAGGAAAAAGGTTTGCATATGGCCGTGGCCTTAGCGCTGCTGGCAGGTAAATCTGAGTATGGCCTTGAAGTTTTAAAAGATATAACATCTAAAGATGTACTTAAAGCCAAGGAAATTATAAAAAGGAATATTATTGATGTCACCATAGCTCGAAATATAGTGGGTTTATATGTAGAAGTAGAAGCTTTTAGCAACTTAGGAAAAACTAAAGTTATTATTAAAGACAAACATGATAACATCGTAATTGTACAGAGGAATGATCAGGTAATTTTTAAAAAAGCCGAAGCAGAACAACAGCAGGTTTCATTAATACAGAGCATGAAGAAGATGCGTATTAGGGATTTTGTGGAGTTTGCAGACCGAGTGGATATAAAACTTCTAGATTTAGTTGAAAAAGGCATTAAAATGAATAAAAAAATAGCCGAAGCGGGAATGGCCAGTAAATACGGCAAGGTTTTAGGCAACGGACTTTCCGTGCATGATATGGACTATAAAGATTATGCAAAATACCTTACTTCTGTTGCAAGCTTTGCGCGCATGTCCGGATATCCTTTGCCTGTTATGAGCTGTGCAGGAAGCGGAAATCACGGCCTTACTGCTATACTGCCGGTAGTTGCTGTCGGAGAGAAAAAGAGATTAGACCCTGATAAACTAATTCGCGGGGTAGCTTTAAGCCTTTTGGTAACTATTTATGTAAAAAGCTTTACAGGAACCCTTTCTCCCGTATGCGGATGCGGTGTAGCTGCAGGCGTAGGCGCAAGCGCTGGGATTACATATATCCTCGGTGGAAGTATTGAGCAGATAGAGGGGGCTATCAAAAATATGATAGGCACTCTAGCTGGAATTATCTGCGATGGTGGAAAACCGGGATGTGCTTTCAAACTGTCTGTTTCTGTGGATGCTGCTATTGAATGTGCCATGATGGCTTTAAATGATGTTGTTATATCATCAGATGACGGTATAGTAGATGAAACTGCTGAAAAAACCGTTTATAATCTAGGTAAGGTGTCCACTGAAGGGATGGCAACTACAGATGAAGCGATTTTGGGGGTGATGATGAATAAATGCCCGTAATGGCAACTGTTGGTCAATTTAATCATCAAGCTGCTGGCAAGTATTTTCATCGGTATAGTAATAGGCCTTATAGCTCCCCAAAACCTCATGATAGTCCTTGAGACCATAAAATACTTTTTAGGCCAAATTATCTTCTTCACCATTCCCTTGGTAATCCTCGGATTCATCGCCCCTGCCATAGCAGAACTCAAAGCCAATGCAAGTCGATTCATGGGCATTACTATTTTATTAGCATACCTATCATCAGTTGGAGCTGCAGCCTTTGCTATGATAGCCGGCTATATTATCATACCTCATTTATCCATTGCTTCAAACGTTGGAGACTTAAGGGAAATCCCTGCACCTATAATCGAACTAAACGTACCCCAAATATTTGGCGTAATGAGCGCCCTGGTCCTTGCCTTAATGTTGGGTCTTGCAGTAGCCAACACCAAAGCTGAAACCATGAAAAAACTATTAAGCGAATTCCAAAAAATCGTATTATACATAGTTCAGAGCATAATAATCCCGATACTGCCCATATTTATAGCCACCACCTTTGCAGGTTTGGCCTATGAAGGCAGCATAACAAGACAACTGCCTGTTTTCATTCAAATAATAATACTTGTGATAATAGGTCACTACATATGGCTTGCTATCCTTTATTCCTTAGGCGGAGCCATATCAGGCATAAACCCCCTAAATGTTGTCAAGCACTATGGACCTGCCTACATGACGGCAGTAGGCACCATGTCAAGTGCTGCCACACTGCC
>JAMNZY010000068.1 GCA_023622055.1 Bacillota bacterium | reverse complement strand
TTGGATTTGGTGCAATACTGGCAAATATTCCTTTTTCTTCTGCCATCGGTGAAGGCGGCTTTTTGACTATTTTGTTTAATGCGGGTATTTTAACGGAACTTTTCCCTATACTTATTTTTATTGCCGTTGGAGCAATGATAGACTTTAAACCACTGCTTCAGCAGCCTTTTATGCTGTTCTTTGGAGCAGCAGCCCAATTTGGCATTTTTTTCACTATGGCAATGGCAGCTTTATTTGGTTTTGACCTGAAAGAAGCTGCATCAATAGGAATAATCGGAGCAGCCGACGGCCCCACATCAATTTATGTGGCAACAAGATTTGCAAGGCATCTACTAGCACCTATTTCTGTTGCGGCATATTCATATATGTCTTTGGTGCCAATTATTCAGCCTCCTGTGGTTAGACTCTTGACTACACCGGAGGAAAGACGGATAAGAATGAAGCCAGACTTTGATAGGAAAATTTCTAAAACTGTAGAGATCATTTTCCCTATGGCTATAACAATTATTGCGGGAATAGTAGCCCCTATAAGTGTGTCTCTTGTAGGGTCTCTAATGTTTGGAAATCTCATTCGCGTATGTGGAGTTCTTGAAAGGCTCTCTAATGCGGCCCAAAATGAATTGGCAAATTTAGTAACACTTCTTCTTGGAATCACAATAGGTTCAACAATGACAGCAGAACAATTTTTAAATACCACAACTCTTCTTATAATTGCCATGGGACTAGTAGCTTTTGTCTTTGACACAGCAGGAGGAGT
Source organism: Bacillota bacterium (assembly GCA_023622055.1). Lineage (GTDB taxonomy): Bacteria > Bacillota > Thermosediminibacteria > Thermosediminibacterales > Tepidanaerobacteraceae > DTU063. Next base: position 4,430 of record JAMNZY010000068.1, on the reverse strand, counting down.
AATCTTTGCTAAAATTCTAAACCTCTTTCTAAAAGATAAAGTAAATCCCATGGTAGGAGCATGTGGAATATCGGCCTTCCCTATGTCCGCCAGAGTTATTCAGAAAATGGCCCAAAAGGAAGACCCCACCAACTTTGTATTGATGCAGGCAGTTGGAGCTAATGTGGCAGGTCAAATCGGTTCCATCATTGCAGGTGGTTTAATATTAACCTTAGTAAAGTAGATTTAGGAGGCAGCTAAATGGATGTTTTTTTTGAAACATTAAGGATAATGGTTGTAGGCATGTTCGGAGTTTTTACCGCCATATCCATTATCTACTTTATGATAAGATTTATGCTCAAGTTTTCCGAAGAAAAATAAATACAGAGACAAGAGATCATAAAATGCGGCAACTGTTTTAAAACAGCTGCCGCATTTTAAATTTTGGCTACAGATTTCCCCTTAAGCCAATCTCATCAGCAACTTTTCGCATTCCATTTATGGTTTCTTGAATCACATAATCACGGTCAAGGCCTAAAAGCTCTAAACCTCTCTCGATCACTTCTCTATTTACTCCTGCAGCAAAGCTCTTTTGTTTCCACTTTTTCTTCACTGATTTTACTTCCAGGTCTAGTATGCTCTTACTTGGTCGAAGTAGAGCTGTAGCAGTGATGAGACCAGTCAATTCATCAATGGTATACAGGACCTTTTCCATTTTTTCAACAGGCTTTACATCTGAGCAAATACCCCAGCCGTGACTTTGAATTGCCCTTATGTAATCTTCAGGCCAATCTTCTTCAGTTAAAATTTCCCGAACTTTTTGGCAGTGCTGGTCTGGATACTTTTGATAGTCTAGATCGTGGACAAGGCCTATAACTCCCCATTTTTCTATATCTGGCTCATTAAAGAGCTCTGCAAAATGGCGCATCACTGCTTCAACAGCAAGGGCATGACGTATCAATCCCTCATCGCTGTTGTATTTTTTCAAAAGCTCAAAGGCTTCTTCTCTTGTAGGAGTTTTGCTCATCTTAAAACCCTCTTTCACTATTATGATTCTTGTATTAAATACTATAACTTTTAAAGCTTGAATGTCAAGCTTTCCCGATTTTCACAAAAACTTCTATGGAATAAAATTCAATATGCATAAATTAAATACATGATATGGTGACTTTTGACGAAAAATAATAAATACATTATTAACAATAAAGGATTTTGTGTTTTTTTATCGAAGTATTATTCATTAACATGGCTTATGGAGGTTTTAAATGAAAAAGATTGCTTTGGTAACAGACAGTACCGCTGACCTTACAGAGGAAATCAAAAACAAATACAATATTCACGTAGTACCCCTCAAAGTGAGATTTGAAGATAAAGAATATTTAGACAGTGAACTCACCAGTGATGAGTTTTATGAAAAATTAAAACAGGCGAAACAGCTTCCGGTGACATCGCAGCCGTCGCCTGAGGATTTTTCCAAACTTTATCGCGAACTTCTAAAAGACTATGAGGAAATCATATCAATACACATATCTTCTGGATTAAGCGGTACTGTAAATGCAGCCAATATAGCCAAACAAAGCTTAAACGGAAAAATCCACATTGTTGATTCTAAAACTATAAGCCTTGGAATAGGGCTTATGGTGCTTGAGGCTGCCAGAAACATTAGTGAGGGCTTTAGTGCCATGCAGATTGTGGAAGGGATTTCAAAAGTAAGAAGGAATATAGAAACCCTTTTCACTCTAAACACCTTAGAATACCTGCAAAAGGGCGGTAGAATTGGAAAAGTCCAGGGTATTGTAGGTTCCCTTTTGAATATCAAGCCAGTGATTAGAGTAGGAGATGATGGTATTTACCATACTTACAAAAAAGCCCGCAGCCAGGAGCGGGCACTAAACAGCATAGTCCAAGCCTTTAAAGAGTTGGCCAAGGGAAGAAAACAGATTCGCTTGGCTGTGGCGCATGGTGCAGCTCATCAGGCAGGGATATACCTGAAAGAAGCATTGGAAAATGCCTTTCAACTTAAAGCCAGTATATTTACCCAAGTGGGTCCAGTCATAGGTGTTCATACAGGGCCAGGAACTATAGGTGCAGCTGTTCAGTTTGAGTAAACAGTGGCCAAGGGGAAAACCGGTTGTGGCATAGAGATCTTTAATTCCGTCGGGGAAGTTACCAGCACACAGGTAGCTGGCCCGGCGGTTTTTTTAATGTCTACGGGAAGAATTTCATTCCAGTAGAGTTTAAGCCCCAAAAAGGCCGTCAACATTTCTGCTTCCCCTTTAATCCCTTTAGAGCCTACGGGAATAATGTCGTGGACATCCGGTTTTTTAAGTAATTCTCTAACAAGGGTACTTGTAGCGATTTCTGTATCTTCAAGAAGGGATACCTCATTGCCTACTTTAGGCACTCCTACACAGTACAGTGTATCCCCTGCTTTTGTCTTGTTCAGCCGCAGGTGTTGTTTTTCCACAAGGCCCACAACAGTTATTCCAACACCAGTTTGACATGTCTTCATATTTTTTTCTGTGCTAATGGTAATAGGGAGATTAATAGATAATTCCTTCAGCTCATCCTCTATTCCCATCAATATGCCCTTGCCAGTAGGATTTGGCTCATTGCAAATGGCAGCAGTCAAGGCCTTTGGGGTTGCCCCTACTGACAATATCTCCATTAGATTTAGCCTAGTGGTAAATCTGCCGACTATGTATGGGGAAGCTTTCACCACATCCATTTCTTTTTCCCCAACTCCCCCACATGAATCACATGCTATGGCAAGATAAAAATCTTCCAATAGCGTTACAAGATTTACATCCCTATATGGAGCAATAGGATTTTCAAAGTACATTTACCTCATCTCCTATTGGATTATTTACCCTGGAAAATTTCTGCTCTATTTATACCCACAATTGCTTTGTAAACTAAAGCAGAGACGATGACATTTGCAGCCGAAGCAACTAAAAGGGGGACAAGCATGGCTGTGAAAAATGCTAATCCAAACTGAGGCATGGGAATAAAAGTTGCCGGTGCAATTACTCCGTTGAGCAGCGATACAATTATTACAGCGGCTACTAAGTTTCCTTTGCCCATATGGCCGTAAATTGCGGCGAACACTGCCATCTCCAAAGCTACTATTATATGGATTGGTAAAGTCATAGGAAAACCTGCAAAAAGACTTGTCAAAAGATGGCCCATGGCGGCTACAAAAGCTCCAGGACCAGGTCCCAAAAGTAGTGCCGCTACAAAGCCTGGTGCCGAATCTAAGGCTACAGTTCCAGTGGGACTTGGCACTTTTATGAAGGCACCTACAGCACTTAAGGCAATAAACAGGCCCATTAAAGTGAACATTTTTGTTTTTTGGGAAATCATAAAAACCATCCTTTCTTTAATGTTTTTTAAAGAATTTAAGAAAAACAAAAAGTTCACAGCCTAATACATATTAGACCGTGAACTTTACCATCGTTCCCGGAGTCGAGCTCTTAAGGCAGGTCTCCTGGCTCAGGTTCCTTGCTGCTTAACCCTTCCCAGTTTCCCAGTGGATATTTTAAGCAGCTCCCCATTACAGTGGCGGGACCGCGCCGGATTTTCACCGGTCTTCCCTATTCTCCCAAAATGGGCACCTTAAGAGAGTTATTTTTTATTCATTATAGAAAATATTGTGATGAAAGTCAATAATACTGATTTCATATAATTTGTTGCATTTTCTGTACTGTATCTGTATAATCTGATTAATATAAAAAAAGCGAAAGCAGTTAAAGAAAGGGGTCTGTTAATGCACTGGAACAAAAGCCGAGAATGCATGGATAGAGAACAGCTTCGCTCTTACCAGTTGGAAAAACTGAAAGAGACCGTTGACAGAGTTTATCACAATGTGCCGAGCTACAGGCAGAAGATGCAGGAAAAAAATATTATTCCTGAAGATATTAACAGTTTAGACGACCTAAAACTGCTGCCCTTTACCACCAAACAGGATTTAAGGGACAACTATCCTTACGATATGTTTGCTGCTCCTCTGGAAGAGATTATCAGAATTCATGCTTCTTCAGGGACCACAGGCAAGCCTACGGTGGTAGGTTACACCCGCAGGGATATAGCCAATTGGGCAGAACTCATGGCCCGCTGCCTTACAATGGCCGGCGGTCAGCGGGATTCTGTTGTTCAAATTTCCTACGGCTACGGCCTTTTTACTGGAGGCCTGGGCTTTCACTATGGCGCAGAGAAGATAGGGGCAATGGTAATCCCTATATCAGGTGGCAACACTCGCAGGCAAGTTATGCTGATGAGAGATTTACAAACTGAGATTTTGGCGTGCACTCCTTCTTATGCATTGTGCATCATTGAGGCCTTAGAAAAAATGGGCATAAGGCGAGAGGAATTAAATCTTAAAGCAGGGATTTTTGGGGCAGAGCCTTGGTCTGAGAATATGCGTGCAGAACTAGAAGAAAAATTGGGTATAA